>DAHVSB010000022.1 GCA_027324795.1 Alcanivoracaceae bacterium | reverse complement strand
GGTGGCGGTTGAGCACTTTGCGCTCTAGCACGCGATAGTGGTTTTCGCGGCAGAAGGCATCAAAATCACGCACCGTGCATAAGTGGATGTTGGGTGTGTCGTACCACTGGTAGGGCAAGCGCTTGGAAACAGGCATACGGCCCTTAAAAAATAAATAGCTACGTACTTGCCAATAACCAAAGTTGGGGAAGGTGATAATGGCTTCTCGGCCTACGCGGAGCATTTCGCCAAGCACGAGGTGGGGTTTTTCCACGGCTTGTAGCGCTTGCGTCATAATCACGTAATCAAAGCTACGGTTAGAGAAGTTGCTTAGCCCTTGGTCTAGGTCTTGCTCCACCACATTTACGCCCTTGTTGATGCATTCGGTAATATTGTGGTGGTCGATTTCGAGGCCATAACCATTGATTTGTCGCGTATCGCGCAGCTTGGCCAGTAGCGTGCCGTCGCCACAGCCTAAATCCAGTACTTTGGCTTTATCAGGGATCCAGTCCCGAATAATTTTAAAATCGTTGCGTGTCATTATTCGGTCTCCACCTCATCTGCTACCCGTTGTAAATAACCTTTTAGCATGCGCAAATACGTGGGAATGGGTAGCAAGAACGCATCGTGCCCTTTATCGGTTTGCACCGCTGCATAGCTTACGGGATGACCCACTTCTAATAGTGCGTCTACAATTTCTTTAGAGCGCTCTGGTGGGAAGCGCCAGTCGGTGGTGAAGGCAATCACCAAAAACTTACATTTAGCTTGTGCCAAGGCGTTTTCTAGGGAGTTATCGTACTCGCTCGCAGGATCGAAGTAATCGAGGGCCTTCGTCATGAGTAAGTAGGTATTGGCATCAAAGTTGCGTGAAAAAGTCTCGCCTTGGTAGCGCAAATAGCTTTCCACTTGGAATTCCACATCAAACCCAAACTGGAAGCGACCACTGCGTAAATCACGACCAAATTTTTCGCGCATTACATCATCGCTGAGATAGGTAATATGGCCGAGCATGCGCGCTAAAATTAAGCCTTGGCGGGGGTAGGTGCCGTGCTTGGCATAGTGGCCCTGATGGAATTGCGGGTCGGTTAAAATAGACTGCCGCGCCACTTCGTTAAAGGCGATGTTTTGTGCGGACAAGCGCGGGGCCGAGGCGATCACTAACGCATGGCGTAAACGTTCAGGGTAATCAATGGACCATTGCAATACCTGCATGCCCCCTAAACTACCACCCACCACGGCGGCCCACTGTTCAATGCCCAAGCGGTCTGCAAGTAGGGCTTGGCTATTAACCCAGTCCTTCACTGTGACTAGGGGGAAATCTGGCCCCCAAGGTTCACCAGTTTTAGGGTTGATGGAAGTGGGGCCCGAGGAGCCGTGGCAGCCGCCAAGGTTATTAACCGCTACCACATAAAAGCGATTGGTATCTATGGGTTTACCAGGGCCAATGGCGGTATCCCACCAACCAGGGCGCTTATCATCTGGTGTGTGGTAGCCAGCTGCATGATGATGGCCCGAGAGGGCGTGGCAAATAAGAATTGCATTACTGCGCGCAGCGTTAAGCTCGCCGTAGGTTTCATACACTAAGTCGAAATTGGGCAAAGTGCGCCCACATTCTAGTGTAAGCGGCTGTTCAAAATGTAATGTTTCAGGCTTTACTAAGCCCACGGAGTCTGCAGGAAAAGACACGTCCACCCTTACTGATAAGGTTACGAAGAGGCCATAAGTCTAACCAGAAAGGCTTGGTGGGGCTAGCCCTTGTTATGAGGCTGTGCCCACTGCACGTGTGCGGCCGTTATCATCAATGGCCACAAAGGTAAAAATACTATCGGTCACCTTGGCTCTGGGAGCGTCGTCTTCACTGATCCAAACTTCCACACGAATACGCATGGAGCTATGGCCCACATCGAGGAGTTCGGTGTAGCAATAAACGGTGGAGCCCACGGGAACGGGCTTAATAAATGCCATGGTCTCAATGGCCACGGTGGCCACACGGCCTCGTGCTCTGAGGCGTGCGCACTGGGCGCCGGCAATGTCCATTTGGGAGACGAGCCAACCGCCGTAAATATCGCCATCGCGATTGGTGTGGCTTGGCAAGGCAACCACTTGCAGGGTTAGTTCGCCCTGTGGTTGGGGGTCAAGGTCAAGATCATTTGTCATTTTGGCCTTAATTCTTGTTGGAATAGTGCGTTTATAAACACAGATGACAAGTGTAGTGCGGTTGTCATCTTGCTGTCATATTGAAACCGTATCTTTGTGTTACCCAAGCGATAGTACATGCAATACATCACAAAACGATGACATTGTATCGCAAGGGGAGCATGTCAGTCACTAAGAGGAACGAGAATGCGTACTCAATTTAGCCCTTGGGCGTTGGCACTAGTTGCAGGTGTGTCGTTGGCTGCGAATGCAGTGGAAGCTAGGGACACTATTCAAATTGCGGGTTCATCCACGGTGTTGCCTTTTGCAAGCGTGGTGGCTGAAGAGTTTAGCCATGCGTACGCGCAATATAAAACGCCAGTGGTGGGGTCGGGCGGTACGGGGGGCGGTCTACGTCAGTTTTGCCAAGGGGTGGGCACCAATACCTTAGACATTGCCAATGCCTCGCGCGCCATTAAAGACGCTGAGGTAGCGGCGTGCCAGCAGGCGGGTGTTAAGGAAATTTTAGAAGTGCAAATTGGTTATGACGGCATTGTGTTTGCTTCACGTACCGATGGCAGGCCGTTTGCTTTAACCCCAGAGCACATCTTTACCGCGGCAGCAGCTGAAATCATGGTCGATGGCAAGCAAGTTAAAAACCCTTATACGCACTGGTCGCAAATCGATAAAAAACTCCCTGATCAAAGCATTATGTTGATTGTGCCTGCTTCTAACCATGGAACGCGTGAGGTGTTTGAAGAGCGCGTACTTGCACCTGGGTGCGCAGCGGCACTGCCCCTCGATGCCATGAGCAAAGAGACGCAAGACGAAGTGTGTAAGAGCTTGCGTAATGATGGCCGCGTCGTAGAGGTGGCGGGCGATTACTCTGAGACACTGGTGCGATTGCAGGTGCAACCTGAGGCTGTGGGTGTTTTTGGGCTTGGCTTCTATGAGCAAAACCGCGACCGCTTGCAGCTTGCCACCGTGGATGGCGTAACGGCCAGCGCTGCCACCATTAGTTCTGGTGAGTATCCGGTATCACGCCCCTTATTTATCTACGTTAAAGGTGAGCACTTGGGTGCGATTAAAGGGCTGAAAGAGTATGTGGAATACTTTCTCAGTGAAGATGTGTCGGGTGCGGGCAGCCCACTAGAGGACATTGGATTAATTCCATTGCCTAGTGATGAGCGTGAGCGAGTTTTGCAGCGGTTCACACAGCGGCAAGCCGTAACAGCGCAATCATCAACGTTAAAGTAGGGAGCTTGAATGAGCGGTTCGACACTGGCCATTGTGGTATTAGCTATGATGGCCATGGTTTATCAGCTAGCTTGGTGGCGTAGTCGTCGCCAAGCCGTTGCCAGTGGCGAGAGGCCACATTCTCGCCCGCGTTATCATGGCGCTTGGGTGGCTTTTTGGTGCGCAGGCCCAGCGCTGTTGGTGCTAGGCCTGTGGAGTTTAATCGAACCTTTGGTTTTGCAAGCAAGTTTAACCGCCAATCTTCCCGACTCTCAGGCGCAACTTAGCTCAATGCAAGTGGAGCAGTTGCTAAGGCGTATTAAGGACTTGGCATCAGGCTACGGCGTGGTGGGCGAGGTGGCGCCTTATGAGCAAGCAGCGGCGGAGCAATGGCAGCGGCTAAGTGCCATTGCTGCTGCGGCAAAGTGGGTCCTTGTGTTGCTAGTGGCAGGGGTGGGGAGTCGCTGGGCGCTGACGAAGGTGCAACTAACATTTCGCGCGCGTCATCAGGTAGAAAAGCTAATTAAGCTACTGCTGTGGGGGTGTTCTGCCATCGCCATTCTCACCACGGTGGGTATTGTGTTTTCTATGTTTGGCGAGGCGCTGCGCTTTTTTGCTTTTGTTAGCCCAGTGGATTTCTTTTTTGGCACGATTTGGAACCCATCCTTCAGTAGCACGGGCCATGACCATGGCGATTATGGCTTGTTGCCTTTGTTGTGGGGCACCTTAATGGTGAGCGCTATTGCGTTATTGGTAGCGATTCCTGTGGGGCTGATGACAGCCATTTATATGGCGGAATATGCGCCCGCCAGGTTTCGTAGCTTTGCTAAGCCCGTGATTGAGATATTGGCAGGCATTCCCACCATTGTGTATGGCGTGTTTGCGTTGATGGCGGTGGGGCCATTTTTTGCCACCGTTGGCGCTTGGTTGGGCATTGAGATACGTGCCACGAGCGCCCTAACCGCTGGTGTGGTGATGGGCATTATGATAGTGCCCTTTGTTTCCTCATTATCTGACGACATCATTAGCCAAGTGCCACAGTCTCTGAGGGATGGCGCTCTTGGGTTGGGTGCCACCCATTCCGAAACCATTCGCCAAGTGGTATTGCCGGCGGCTTTGCCAGGCATTGTGGGGGCGTTTTTGCTTGCCACGAGCCGTGCCATTGGCGAAACCATGATAGTGGTACTCGCCGCGGGCAATAGCCCGCAATTGCACGGCAACCCGTTTGCTGCCGTATCCACTGTCACCGTTAGCATAGTGAACCAACTCACTGGCGATACGGATTTTGCGGGGCCGCAATCCCTCGTGGCATTTGCCCTTGGCCTTACCTTGTTTGTTATCACTTTATTGCTGAACGTGGTGGCGCTTTACATAGTGCGTAAATACCGCGAACAGTATGAATAACGGAGGGTGTATGGAATCTCATACCCTGAGTACCCAAGACGTATTGCACGAGCGTATGGCCAAAAAGCTCAAGCAGCGCCACCGCCGCGAACGGTTATTTAAATTCGCGGGTTTATTGGCCACCTGTTTGGGGCTGGCATTTGTGGCCTTTTTGTTCATCAGTATTTTAAGCCGTGGTATTCCAGCATTTTGGCAATCCACAATTAGCATTCCTGTGTATATTGACCCTGAGCTGGTGGCGGTGGAAGCGCCGCCTGAGCGTGAACCACAAGAGTCGCAAGCGGCTTTTAAGGCGCGCCAAGATGCATGGCGTAATGGTTTGATGCGAGTGAGTTGGAATGCGGTGCTAGCAGCTGCAGTGGCGGATCTTTATCCTCAAGAGGACTTTGCCGTTCGTGATGTGCTGGCGTTATTCACCAGCGCTGAGCGCCACCGTTTGCGTGATTTGGTTGCCCAAGATCCGAGCGTGATTGGTTCCACCTTGACGCTTAACTTTTTGGCGCACGCCAATGTGGATGTGTGGCTGCGCGGCAATATCAGCCGTGATTTACCAGATGCGCAGCAGCAATTGCCCCCCAAAGTGCGCGCGCTAGCCGATCGCATGGCGGCGGATGGCTATATTCAGCAGCGCTTTAGCAAGGCATTGTTTCTTAACACGGATTCACGTAGTTCGGCGGCATCTGCAGGGCTGAGCGGCGCCTTTATGGGCTCTTTATTTATGATGCTGATCGTATTGTTGCTAGCGGTGCCCGTGGGGGTGGCCAGTGCCATTTATTTGGAGGAATTCGCCCCCGAAAACACCTGGACGAATGTGGTGGAGGTCAATATCAACAACCTCGCTGCAGTGCCCTCTATTGTGTTTGGTTTGTTGGGGGCGGCATTGCTGATTGGGTGGTTTAAGTTGCCCTTGTCAGCGCCTTTGGTGGGTGGATTGGTGTTGAGTTTAATGGCACTGCCCACGGTCATTATTGCCACGCGCTCAGCCCTTCAAGCCGTGCCGAGCTCGGTGCGCGATGCTGCCTTGGGGATTGGTGCTTCTAAGGTGCAAATGGTGTTTCACCACGTGTTGCCATTAGCGCTGCCGGGGGTGCTGACGGGTGCGATTTTGGCGGTGGCACAATCCCTAGGTGAAACAGCTCCCTTGTTGCTCATTGGTATGAATGCCTTTGTGGCGAATGTGCCGAGCACGCCCATGGATCAAGCCACAGCGTTGCCAGTGCAAATCTTTTTATGGCAAGGCAATGAACTTCGTAACTTTTTTGAGGCCCGCACGGCAGCTGCCATTGTAGTGTTGCTAGCCATGATGCTGGGATTAAATTTATTTGCCGTATGGCTACGTAAGCGTTTAGAAAAACGGTGGTAAATGTGGAAATAGAAATGCAAAAAGCCCCACAGCAGGGCCGAGATGTCAAACTCAGTGCGCGCGGCGTTAAGGTATTTTACGACGACACCGCTGCTATTAAAGGCATTGATTTAGAGTTAATGGATAAAGAAGTGGTGGCTTTTATTGGCCCATCTGGGTGTGGCAAATCCACTTTTTTGCGCACACTCAATCGCATGAACGACACCATCAAAGGGTGCCGTGTGGAGGGTGAGGTGCTGCTAGATGGTGAAGATATCTACGCCCCCAGTGTGGATGTGGTTATGCTGCGGGCGCGTGTGGGTATGGTGTTTCAAAAACCCAACCCTTTCCCTAAGTCCATTTATGAAAATGTAGCCTATGGGCCTAAAATTCATGGCCTCGCCCGTGGGCGTGGCGATTTAGACGATATTGTGGAACAAAGCTTACGCCGCGCAGGCCTGTGGGATGAGGTGAAGGACAGGTTGAATCAACCCGGTACGGGGTTGTCGGGTGGGCAACAACAGCGTTTATGTATTGCCCGTGCTATTGCGGTGAGTCCCGAGGTGATTTTAATGGACGAGCCCTGCTCGGCCCTCGACCCGATTGCCACCACCAAAATAGAAGAACTGATAGCAGAGCTTTCGAGCCAATTCACCATTGCTATTGTGACCCACTCCATGCAACAAGCGGCGCGGGTATCAGATCGCACGGCGTATTTTCATTTAGGCGAAGTGATAGAGGTAAACGCAACAGAACAGGTCTTCACCCAACCCGAAAACCCTTTAACAGAGGCCTATATTACAGGCCGTTTTGGTTAATTTATTACAGGTGTTGTATGACTAAATTTATCTTAGGTAAACACAGCTCTAGCCAGTTTAGCCAAGAAATGGAATCCATCCGTAATCACCTACTACGCATGGGCGGCCTCGTGGAAAAACAATTAGGCGATGCCCTCGAAGCGCTGCTTAACAATGATTCTGCCGTGGCTGAAAAAGTGCTTATTACAGAAGACGAGGTGGATGAACTCGAAAAGCGTATTGATGAAGAATGCGCGCGAGTGCTGGCATTGCGACAGCCCGCTGCCATTGATTTGCGTACCATTTTGGCGGTGTCTAAATGTGTGTCGGATTTAGAACGCATCGGTGATGAGTCTGCCAAAATAGCGCAGCAATCGTTAGAGCAAGAAGGCGAACTACCGATGTCATTGGTGGGCGTAAAGCATATCGGCCACAGCGTTAAACACATGTTAAACAGTGCGTTAGATGCGTTTGCTCGGTTTGATGCAGATAAAGCCATTGAGGCAGCTGCTCATGACGATGAGGTGGACACAGAATACCAGGCAGCCATGCGCTCTTTAGTGACCTTGATGATGGAGGATCCACGCTCTATTACACGGGTGCTTAATTTAATGTGGGTGCTGCGCTCATTAGAACGGGTTGGCGATCACGCGCGCAATATTTGTGAGCAGGTGGTGTATTTGGTGAAAGGTAAAGATGTGCGCCATTTTAGCGTGGACGAAATGCTCGCAGCGGTACAAAACAAGCGACACGGTGGCGAGCCGGAATAGCTCGCCATGGGTAGGTTTAAGCCAGCTGCCACAAGGTCAGAGCACCAAAAATCACAAATAAAGCAGCGCTTAAACGGTGGGCATAGCGTTGCCACTGTTTATTAGCCAAGGTGGCGCCTAGCCAAATCACAGGCACGTTGGCTAATACCATGCCGAGGGTAGACCCTGAGAGCACACCCCAAAACTGGTCGGGGAAACGCGCTGCTAAGGCCACTGTGGCGATTTGGGTTTTATCGCCAATCTCTGCCAAAAAGAACAACACAAAAGCGGCGGTAAAAGCCCCCCATTGGGGTTTAGCATTTATTTCCTCTTCTTCATCAGGGACAAGCATCCACAGTCCTAAAGCGATAAAGCTAATACCCAATATCAGGGTGAGCCAAAATACCGATACAAACTGTGTAATCCATTGCCCAAAGTACACCGATAGCCCGTGGTTAAGCACGGTGGCAGCAATGACGCCAGCAAGAATTAACCAAGGCGCACGGTAACGCTGAGCTAAGGCAAAGGATAAGAGTTGGGTTTTATCGCCGATTTCACCAATGGCAACCAAGGTGGTGGAGATAACGAATGCATGTTCAAGCATAGATACATACCTAAGGAGGGCGGGACTTTACTTATCAACACAGAGCACAATGCAGCCCCGCCCTAGCAGGTGCATTATGCTCTGAGTCTCGTCAGTCCCTGCCTAGGCAGAGGATGTGAATGCCATGCTCATGAGGAGCAAGTATGTTGGCATTCACCAGCGGGAAGCTGCGACTACTCCCCCAGAACGAAGGCGAGTATAGTGGCGCCCTGATAAAGCTTCAAGTTTCGTTAGTTTACCTAGGAGGCACTATGGCCAACCTCGTTTCTGAAGAGCGCATTATTGAGCTAGAAACCAAAATTGCATATCAAGAAGATTTGCTTGAGTCCTTAAACGCCACTATAGCGGCACAACAACAGCAGCTCGACCAGTTAGAAAAAGTGTGCCGCGCCCTTATTGAGCGCTGGGAACAGATGAATGACACGCTTAAATCTCACAGCAGTGAGCAATATGAAATCCCGCCGCACTACTAAGTGTTGGCAATACATGGGGCGGGGAAGTGGCAAATAAACTGGCTGCCAGCGCCAGGCTGGCTGCGAATATCCAGTTGCGCGTGGTGGCGAATTAGCACATGTTTAACAATGGCTAAACCGAGGCCCGTGCCACCGTTGTGCTGCTCACGGCCAGCATCAGGGCGATAAAAGCGTTCGGTGAGCCGAGGTAGGTGGTGCTTGGCTATGCCGGGGCCATTATCGCTAAAGGTTAACGTGCCCCCTTCGTTTAAGGCTTCCCAACTGACTTGGATGTGCCCTTGGGCGGGCGTGTATTTAACGGCATTAGTGAGCAAATTGAGAAAGGCGCTTTGCAATTCAGAAGGGCTTCCTTGCAGGGTGAGTGTGTCAGGGATATCCAAAGTAAATTGATGTTGCTTTTCAGGCGCTATGGCCTGTGCCTCTTGCCACAGTTTATTGAGCAAAGGTTTTAATGCCAAGGGTTCGGGGGCGGGTATTTTGGGGGCACTTTCTAGGCGAGCCAAAAATAATAAATCATTGATAAGTGCTTGCATGCGCTCGCTTTGTTGGGCCATTTGGCTAAGCGCTTGATCCAGTGTTTTGTGTTCGCCACCATGTAAATCCTGCAATGCTTCTAAATACCCTTTGAGTACGGTTAGCGGTGTTTTTAACTCGTGGCTCACGTTGGCGACAAAGTCTTTGCGCATTTGTTCTAGTTGGTGCAGTTGCGTGATATCACGCAGAAGAAATAAATATTCCCCAGCCCCAAAACGAGTAACAGAAATCTCAAGCATAACGTGGGGCACATGGGGAGAAGGTAGGTTTAACGGACGTTCAAAAGCTTCTGCGCGCAAATAAGAAAGCAAATCGGGATTACGCACAAGGTTGGTAATGGGTTGGCGCATGTCGGTGGCACGGCGCAAACCAAGTAACAAAGCCGCGGCTTGGTTCCAGTTAGTCATGCGCTGCCAGCGGTCTAGAATGACTACGCCATCCCGTAGTGCGGAAACAGAGCTTTCGGTGCGGGCGATCAGCTCTGCTAGTGCTTCACGTTGGGCTTTTTCCCTGCGCAATAAGCGATATAAATTGTCGAATAAATCTCCCCAAGCGCCACTGCTTTCTGGCGGATCCCAGTCTTCCGGTTGTTGTAATAACCAGTTATTGATGCGCGCAAGTTGCCAAGTGGTAAAACTTAAATACAACAGCAAAGCGACGGCCGTGGGCCATAGGCTGTGTTGGTACCAAGAGACCAATAAGCTAGCGACGAGCAGCAAAAGTATGCGGCGGATTTCATGGAAAATAGAAAAGTTCATAGGCAAAAGCCAGCCAGAAACCTGAAATTACTCTCCGTCGGTGTGAGTGGAGAAACGATAGCCCGAGCCTCTTACGGTTTGGATAAAACGTTGAAAGCCATGGGGTGCTAAGGTTTTCCGTAAGCGGCGAATGTGCACATCCACAGTGCGTTCGTCCACGTAAACGTTAGCACCCCATACATGGTCGAGTAATTGTTCGCGGCTGTATACGCGTTCTGTGTGGGTCATAAAAAACGCCATCAGACGATACTCGGTGGGGCCAAAATTAAGCGGCGTATTGTTGGCGCTAATACGCTGACTCATAGGGTCTAGGCACAGACCTTGGATGTTAATTATTTCCTCGGCGGCCAGTGCGTTGGTGCGGCGCAGCACGGCGCGAATGCGCGATGTTAGTTCACGCGTAGAAAACGGCTTGGTGACATAATCATCAGCGCCAGCGTCGAGTCCTTGTACTTTGTTTTCTTCTTCGCCCTTGGCCGTGAGCAGAATAATAGGGATAGCTTGGGTTAGGCTGTCGCGTTTTAAGCGACGGGCAAATTCAATGCCACTAATACCGGGTAGCATCCAATCGAGTAAGAGCAAATCAGGCGCTTCGTCCACGATCAGGAGGTGGGCTTCTTGGGTATCAGCGGCGGTGAGCACGCGGTAGCCCGCCATGCTCAGCACAGTGGTAATCATATCGCGAATGGCCGCTTCGTCGTCCACCACGAGAATAGTCAGTGTCGTCATGAGGCTTAATCCTTGCTAAGTCTGTTGCCATTAAATGACATTTTTATGACAGTAGTATGACAACGTCGTGATTAGCTCGCGTATTGCTGCAATATACCCAAAAACAACATAAAGCCCACCCACTGGTTATTAAGGAACGCTTTGAAGCAAGCCTGTGGGTCGCGGTCCTTGGTGAGCCATTGTTGGTAAGCAAATAGCCCCGCTGCGATAAACAAAGCAAAGCTCCAGGGTAGGCCAAACGCCAACTGTTTGCCTAACAACCAAAGGCCCCACAAGGTCAGTAACTGTAAAAACCCAATAATGTGACGGTCGGCATCACCAAATAAAATAGCAGTGCTTTTTACCCCAATTTTGAGGTCATCTTCACGGTCGCACATGGCGTATTGCGTATCGTAAGCCACCGTCCATATTACTTTGATGGTGTAGAGCAGCCAGGCAACAGCTGGCACGCTACCTGTTTCAGCGGCAAAGGCCATGGGAATGGCCCAAGCAAAAGCAGCGCCTAAAAAGAATTGCGGTAAAAAGGTAAAGCGCTTAGTGAAGGGGTAAAGCACGGCCAAAAACAAGCCACCAAACGAGAGCCAAAAGGTAAGTGAGTTAAGCGTTAACACCAATAAAAATGAGAGGAACACCAAGCCCGCAAATAATGCCAACGCTTGCTTGGCGCTAAGAGCGCCTGTAGCTAAGGGGCGACCTTTAGTACGCTCCACGCTGCCATCAATATTGCGGTCGGCAAAGTCGTTAATTACGCATCCAGCGGCACGCATGGCAAACACGCCCAAGGTAAACACCACCACTACTTTTACGCTCGGTGCACCGGCACCAGCAATCCAAACTGCCCAGAGGGTAGGCCAAAGCAACAGCATGGAGCCGATGGGTTTCTCGAGCCGCATGAGTTGAATCCAAGGCCACAAAGCAGGAAAACGTTTTTCTATGAAATGAAACATAAAGCCTTAACCATCGTTAATAAAAGTTGGACTAACCAATTTCAAGGCGCCGCCACAGCGCAGGTAAAAAGTATTCCGCCACTAGCAAGCGTCCACCACGTTTGTTGAAGCGGCTTTGCCGACCCCACAAAGCCCCCAAAGGGTTAGCAGACGGGAGCTGAGTAAGCCACAATTGTTCCCGTATGGCTTTTGGCGTTTGAAACAGTTCAAGGCCCAAGGAGCGGTTTGCCATTTGGCTAAGCATAGCATTCTCGCCCATCAAGGCGCTTTGCGGTATGACTGAGCGTGCGAGTACCACAGGCTCATCATCTAAAGCCAAAATAACATCACGCACTAGTGCTTCTTCTGGAGGCAATTCGAGTAAGCCGTAATCGCTTAAGGGAGCCATGCCTCGCCATTCTTCTTGAGGTTCTACATGGAAGCTGCCGTGGCGCTTTAATCGTTGCGTTAATGAGCCAGTGTCTAACAACCAGTCCATTACGATGGCTGGTGCTTGTACTTGCTCTGGAGATTGCCAACGCGGCGTTAGGGGGAGGTGTTGATGCATGGGACTTTGCAAGGCGGCTCCTTGGGTTGTGAATGGGCACAGTTTAAGGGCTTGCGCGTAAAGAGTGTAGTGGCGGTTTAGCCAATCTCTTACATTGACAAATGGCACTGTTGTTGGTGTGATTGCATTTTCTGTTCACTATCGCTAGCTTATGCGCTCTTATCTAGCCCTTAAACGGCGAATAACCCTAACACTTTTGAGGTTAATGCAATGAAAAAGTGGGAATGTGTAGTGTGTGGCTTTATTTATGACGAAGCCGAAGGTTGGCCTGAAGATGGCATTCCAGCAGGCACCGCATGGGCCGATGTACCCGATGATTGGGTATGCCCTGACTGCGGCGTTACCAAAGATGATTTCGAAATGGTAGAAATCTAATAGAGGGCGCTTGGATGGCAAGCGCTAACGTTCGGACAACATAGGATATAAAAATGGCAGCCCCAATTATTATTATCGGTTCTGGTTTGGCGGGCTTTAATACGATTAAAGAATTCCGTCGCCACGACACTACCACGCCTGTGGTTATGCTCACCGCTGATGATGGGCAAAACTACTCTAAACCCATGTTGTCCACTGGATTTACCCGTAACAAAGCCGCCGATGAACTCGTAATGGCCACGGTTGATAAGCTCAAAGAGCAATTTGACGTGGACTTGCGCACGCACACGGTGGTCACGGGTATTGATGTCGATGCTAAGCAAGTAAGCCTCGACAATGGCGATACTCTCGCCTATAGCAAGTTAGTATTGGCTAACGGTGCCAAAGTGTTTGAACCCCCTTTAAAGGGGAGTGGTTTGGACGCCGTGTATACGGTGAATAATTTGATGGATTATCGCCGCTTCCGCGAAGCGCTTGAAGGTAAGAAGCGTGTGGTAATTGTAGGTAGCGGTTTGATTGGCACCGAATTTTCTAATGATCTCACCAATGGCGATTTTCAAGTACATGTGGTGGAGCCTGCGGGTCGCTGTTTGCCCACCTTCTTGCCCGAAGAAGCATCTTTAGCGGTTTCTGGCGCTCTCAGTGAGCTAGGCGTGACTTTCCACTTTGGGCCCTTTGCTCAGGAAGTGGAAAAGCTTGATCATGGAGTGCGCGTACATCTTTCGGACGGTGCCACCATTGACGCCGACGTCGTGCTGTCTGCCGTGGGTTTGCAACCAAACATTGATTTAGCCAAAGCCGCAGGCCTTGAGGTGAACCGTGGTGTTAAGGTGGATAAGTTTTTACGCGCATCACATCCAGATGTGTTTGCTCTGGGTGATTGCGCTGAAGTAGAAGGCCATGTGTTGCTGTATGTGTTGCCCCTAATGGCTGCGGCGCGGGCGTTGGCAAGCACATTAGCAGGCACAGAAACAGCAGTAAAATATCCGGCCATGCCTATCACTATTAAAGTACCTGCTTGCGCGGTTGCCTGTGCGCCGCCTCCTTTGGGCCTAGAAGGGCGTTGGGAAGTGGAGCAAGACGGCCACCATGTGAAGGCCTTGTACTACGATACCCAAGACCAGTTGCGTGGCTTTGCGTTAACCGGTGATGCGGTAAAAGAACGTATGGCGCTAGGCAAGCAATTGCCAGATTTATTTTAAGCGAGCATTGCCATGGCATTTCGTTTGGTTTTATGGTTGTTGGCGCTGCGTTTGCGCTGGTTGGGCAAACGCAATACTGAGGTGCGTGAGCGCCTAGCTAAGCAAAGCTTAGTGATGCAATGGCGCACAGAGAGTGGCAAGCCAGCGCGTTGGTTTTATTTTAATCCGGCGGGGATTGGCAGCGGTCGAGGCTTGCACTCGGCACCCAAAACCACGCTCAGTTTTAAAGACGCCGCTTATGCTTTTCGGGTTTTGCGCGAAGCAAGCAAAAACCAGATGGCATTTATGCAGGGCATGCAAGCGGGCGATATTAAAGTGGAAGGCGATGCGGCGGGTCTGATGTGGTTTATGACCCTAATGCCTTATTTGCCCCCTGGGGGCAAACGCAAGAAGTAATGTTTTCGGCCCTTGCTATTCAGCCAAGGGCCTCTTTTGATTCATATCATGTTGTTTAATAGTATTTGTCCTATGCTTTGTCTTTGCCAGTCTCTATAAATAACAATAACTGAAAGCATCACCATAGGGGGTAAGCTATGTCTACCAGGGACGACCTAAAGTGGTCCGATGATTATTTAATTGGCGTTGATATTATCGATAAACAGCATCAGCGTTTATTTGAGTATTTCGATGACATTGAGGACGCGATAGAAAGACAGCTGCGCGACAAAGTGATGGAAGTGTGCGCTGGGGTGGTGGAGTACGCAATTTCTCATAATGTGTTTGAAGAAAGCCTGCTGCGCGATATTGGCTACCCTGGTGTGGACCAACACCACAGTGCTCATGAGGCTTTTCGTACCCGTGTCACCCGTTATTTGCGAGAGCTAGAGGCGGGTGCTGATCCGTTTAAAGTGGCTCAAGCTGTGCGTGTGGAAATCGGCTTGTGGCTTATTAACCATATTAAGCAAGAAGACCAATACTATGTGCCTTATATCAAGCGCTATAAGCGTTTTGATAAGTGGCGCCGTCTGTTTGGGTTACGCCCGCGCTGGCAGTATTAGCGAGGTTAAAAAAGCCCCTGCAGCGGCGAGGACAATGGAAGGACCCACTGGTGTGTCCAAGAACCAACTCATAGCAAGGCCGCCCACCACCGCCACCATGCCAATAATGCTAGCCAGTATTGCCATGTGTTCAGGTGTGGGCGAAAAGCGCCTCGCAGCTGCTGGTGGGATTACCAACAACGAAGTTATTAGCAGCACCCCCACAGTGCGCAAAGCGCTAGCAATTAATAGTGCTAATAACACCATCAATAAAGTGCGCGTTAAATGAGTAGGTACGCCCTCCACCTTGGCGAGTTCCTCGTTTACGGTAATGCTGAGCAACTGTCGCCAGTTCAGCACTAATACGAGCAAAATCAGGCTGGCACCAAGCCATAAAAGCCCAGCTTCTGCTAAGCCAACAGCGAGTAAATCCCCAAATAAAAAACCAAACAAATCTACTTTGACTTGCGGCAGCAGGCTTAACGCCACAATGCCGAGGGCAAGGGTGGTATGCGCCACAATGCCAAGCAAAGTGTCGTTGGCAATAAATTGCTGACGTTGCAGGGCTGTGAGAATAAGAGCCAACATCACACAACATAAAATAACCGCAGGATATAGCGCCATCCCCACTGCTAAGCCGAAGGCGGCGCCGAGCAAAGAGCCGTGGGCGAGGGTGTCACCAAAAAAAGCCATGCGGCGCCACACCACAAAAGCCCCCATGGGACCACAGACCAAGGCAATGGCTAAACCAGCTAATAGGGGAGGTAAAAGTAATTCAATTATCATGGGTGTCTTCCATTGCACAAGCATCACCTTCGGGGTGGTGATGGTGGTCGTGATGGTGTTGGTAGAGTGCTAAGTTGCCCTGCGTTTGAGGAGGAAACAGTGCTAAATAAGCGGGATTGCGTTGGACCACATCAGGCGTGCCAGAGCAGCAAATATGTTGTTGCAAGCATATGACTTCGTCAGTGGCGGCCATCACAAAGTGCAAATCATGGGAAATGAGTAAAATAGCGCAGCCAATTTCGTCGCGTACTTCTTTGAGCAGGCCATATAAAGCATCTTGGCCCGACACATCAACCCCTTGAGCCGGCTCATCGAGTACCAACACATCGGGTGAGCGCAATAACGCACGAGCGAGCAGCACCCGCTGCCATTCACCGCCTGAGAGTTGGTGCACAGAGCGCTTACGTAAATGCCGTACGCCCACACGCTTCAGCACGGCTTTGCGCGCTGCCTTGTTGCTCGGTTGGCCAAGCCACAAAAAGCGGTCCACCGTTAAAGGCAGGCTGTCATCCAGCTTGATGCGCTGGGGCATATAACCAATGCGCAAGCTTGGTTCTTTGCTTACCGTGCCTTCACTTGGGCTAACGATGCCCAATACCACGCGCGCCAAGGTGGATTTGCCGGCGCCGTTGGGGCCCACTAGCGTGGTGATTTGCCGTGGGCGCAGCGCCATATCCACCTGTGATAAGGCAGTAACATCGCCATAGCGCACGCTAACTTGGCGTAACTCAATAAGAGGGCGGGCGGTGTTCATAAAATCTCCATAATCATAAGGCATCAAATGATATACTACTGAGCTGTTTTGGGCATGGATAACACACTATGTGGCGTAGATTTTGTTTTTTTATTGTTTTGAGTTTATCGATGGGTGCCGTGCAGGCGCAGCAAACCGTGTCAGTGTTGGCGAGCATTGAGCCAGTGGCTCAGGTATTGCGTGAGCTGTTTGCTGAGCATCCTCATATTCAAGTGGATATCCTATTGCTACCGCAGCAAAACCCTCATCACGCTGCACTAACCCCTGGCCAGGCGCGGCGTGTGTTGAATAGCCATTTGGTGGTGTGGCTAGGCGCCGAAGCAGAACCGTATATTGCGGATATTATTCATAAGCACGGGCGTCTGGAAGTGCCGCTGACGGCCCAGAAGGGCGTCTTACTGTTACAAGAAGAGCATCATGACGCGCATCATAGCCACTTAGACCCGCACTTATGGTTGGCGCCGCAAAATATCATTGCCCTCGTGCAAGGATTGGATAAACATACTGCTGAGTTGGGGCTTTCGGTGGCGGAATGGGAAAGCGCGAAAGCGCATTTTCTACGCCAACTCGAGACCACCACAGCGCAGCTGACGGAATTGTTGGCGCCGTATCATGAGGCCGCTTATTTGAGTCATCACGATGCTTGGGGGTATTTCGCCACGGCGTTTGCGTTGCAGCGGCCTTTGGTGGTGGCCACTAATATCGATACGGATGCCAGCAGCCGGCGAGTGGTGGAGTTGCGCCAACAAATGCAACAACAGCAGGTTAAATGTGTTGTGGCAGAGCCGGAGGCGCGCAAAGGGTTGTTAAGGCGTTTGTGCACGGGCGACTGCGTGCTATATGAGGTGGACCCCCTAGGGCGCGATTTGGATACAGCGCATTACACCGAGTTTCTCCACCATTTGGGTGCGCAATTTGAGGCTTGTTTTGCAGGTAAGCCACAGCATTGACATAAACAAATAAAAGCATCGAGCCAGGGCCATTGTGGTGGTAACCGTAAATAGTTAGCGTTAATAAAATTCTTTAGGAGCTTGGTAATTGAAGCAGCAAGCCGCAGCAAAACAAGGCGTTCCTCTAGCAAACTGGGGGCATGAATGGCTAACCCATGAACGCTACGAAGACTTAGAGGCATGCTTTCAATCTTTGGTGGCCCGCGGTTACCAAGGGTTGATAATAGACCCAAGCCCGCATTTGGTGGCCGCAAATGAGCATGGTGAAGTGCAAGAGCACGCTTATGTGTGCGTGCCGCCGCTGCGCGAGTTCATTGAGGCTAGCAGCATTAAAGTTCAGCCCCGCGCTCGTTTGTTGAGTCTGCTGCATTGGGCTAAAGAACACCAAGTGGACATATGGTTTAGCAGCAGCTTCCTACCCGATAGCCAAGCACGCCGTTCCTTTATTCGTCGTCCTGAACACTTTGTGAAGGTATGGGCAGACGTGTTGAATTTCGCTCAACAGCAAGGTGTGGGCGGCGTTATAAAAGGAGTGGATTTTTGCCAAGGATTTCCGCTCAATGCCTATGGCGCTTATCGTCGTATTTTCCGCCGCCACCCTTTTAATCCCCTAGGGCGCTTAATGCCTTGGGACGCTAGCGTTCGCAAACGCATTGATGAATATTTGCTCGCAGTGCCTAGGGCGTTGCGGGCATTATTTCCGCAGTATCAATACGGTATTAGCGCAGCAGCAGGCGCTGAGCCTTTTTATCATGATTTAAGCACTAGTGAGTTAGATTTTTACGCGCTGGCACTGTGGCAAGATGATGACATTAGGTTCCAACTCAGCAACACAGTATGGCGCAATCAACGCTTGCCGCTAGCTAAGCTGCGCAACCGTATGGCGGCTACTTGGCATGGTTTGCAGCAAGGTTACTGGGCTGAACAGTGGCAAAAACGCTTGCAGCATGAACTTCGCTTTTGTGCGCAACGGCGTTTAACACCCATGTTATTTGATGGTTATTTAAAGGTGGTGGAAGAGGATGCCTATTGGCCTTGGGTGCGCGAGTTTTGTCAAGAGCGAGTGCAGGTGGCATTAGCCGCCGGCGTGCGGCACCTCGTGGTAAGCCATTACGCACGGCCGAGCAATGACGTGTGTTGGCAAGATGATGATTGGCTTCGCGAGGTCACTCAACAAATCCAACGACCACCAAAACAACAACTTTATTTACAAGAGGTAGATGAGTCATGAAACAAGGTTTTTTCGCTACGGCGCGCGCTAAAGTAGAGCGCTTCACAGTGGCAGGTTTGCTGTCCCTTCCTAGCGGCGTCAAACGCGGTATGGCTCGTTTGTTAGCACCGGCGCCCGCAGTGCCCTTGGATGCCAATATTCGTTTTTTATTAGCCGCAAGTGAGCACCAACCCAATTTTATTCAAAAGGATGTGGCGGTATCGCGAAAAATTTATACCGATGCGCTAGCTTTGCTTGATAGGCCGTTTGAAAAAGTCGAACAAGTGCGCGATCACCAAGTACCGGTGAAGGGTGGCCAAGTATTAGTGCGTGAATATCGCCCTCGATTGGCTGCCACTCCTACCTCAGCAGTGTTTTTTATCCATGGTGGTGGCTTCACCATTGGCAGCGTGGCGGATTACGATAATTTTTGTCGCTGGTTTGCTAACACGCTAGGTCGCCCTGTTTTTTCGCTAGATTACCGTTTAGCGCCTGAGCATAGATACCCCACTGCAGTGGAAGATACCTTAGCCGCTTGGGAGTGGCTGCAAGCGCAGGCCTTAGAGCTTGGCGTTGACCCTCAAAAAATTGCCGTGGCAGGCGACAGCGCGGGCGGCTGTTTATCGGTGATTTTAAGTCAGCAGGCGAAAGTGAAACCTGTTGCACAGTGCCTTATTTACCCCACCGTGGACCAAACAGGCGAGTACGCTTCTAAAACAGAGTTTGCAGAAGGTTATGGCCTCACCAAAGAACTTAAAAAGTGGTTTATGGATCATTATTTGCCCGCAGATACCGACCTTACCCATCCCTACGTATCGCCCTTGCTGACGCCTGAGCTAGGTGACCAACCCACCACTATTTTGGTAACCGCCACCGACCCACTGCGCGATGAAGGTTTGGCTTATGGCAAGCGCTTAGAGGAAGCGGGTGTTGCGGTGACCTATTTCCACTATTCGAACCTCATACATGGTTTCGTTACCATGGGTGGCTTGGTGCCCGCCGCTGGCAAAGCGGTGGAAGAGTTTACCGCTGAGTTAAGCAAGCTATTAAAGCAATAAGTTAATCAACGTAGGTGAATTTTGTGCAAACCCCTTTAGTGTTAGTTGATGGTTCCTCTTATTTGTATCGGGCGTTTTTTGCCTTACCCCCTCTCACCACCTCCAAGGGCCAACCCACAGGAGCAGTGCGAGGTGTGGTGAGCATGCTACGCAAGCTGCTGGAGGATTATTCCCCCAAGCAGGTGGCAGTGGTGTTTGATGCGCCAGGCAAAACCTTCCGCGATGAAATGTTTGAGGAATACAAGGCGCAGCGCCCGCCCATGCCCGATGATTTGCGCGCACAAATCGAGCCCTTGTACGCCATTATTCGCGCCATGGGGTTGCCGTTGATTATTAAAGAGGGCGTGGAAGCGGATGATGTCATCGGTACGCTCGCTCGCCAAGCGGAAGCCAAAGGGCAACACGTGGTGATTTCCACCGGTGATAAGGACATGGCGCAGCTGGTGTCTGAGCACATTACCTTGGTGAACACCATGTCCAACACTGTGTACGACGTGGAAGAAGTGCGAAAGAAATACGGTGTGGGCCCCGAGCTGATTATTGATTTGCTCGCCTTGCAGGGCGATAGCGCTGATAACATTCCCGGCGTGCCCGGCGTGGGGGAGAAAACCGCTCTCGCTTTGTTGCAAGGCATTGGCAGTATGGAAGAGATTTATAATGCCTTGGATAAGGTGCCCGAGTTAGGGTTTCGCGGCGCTAAAACCATGCCCAAGCGCTTGGAAGAACACCGCGAAGTGGCCTTTTTATCCTATAAGCTGGCCACCATTAAGGTGGATTGCGAACTGGAAGAAACTCTCGATGATTTAACCATTCAGCCCGAAGATACCGCCGCCCTCACCGAACATTTTACCGAGCTTGAGTTTAAATCGTGGCTAGAGGAACTTGGCGGCGAAGCCAAGCCCGTAGAAGAAGCCAAAGAAGCGAACTACACCACCATCACCACCAAGGAAGCGCTCGCGGATTGGATTAAGCGCTTAGAAGCGGCCAAGTTGTTTGCTTTTGATACGGAAACCACTGCTTTAGATTATATGAGTGCCGAATTGGTGGGGCTGTCCTTTGCGGTGGAGCCCTATGAGGCGGCCTATGTGCCCGTGGCCCATGATTATGTGGGCGCGCCTGAGCAGCTCGATAGGGTCTGGGTGCTAGAGCAATTAAAGCCCGTGCTTGAAAGCGAAGACATTAAAAAAATCGGCCAAAACCTGAAATACGATATGAGTATTTTGGCCCCCTATGGCATTACCCTAAAGGGCATTGCCTACGACACCATGTTGGAATCCTACGTATTGGATTCCGTGGCGAGCCGCCACGATATGGATACGCTAGCGCGTCGTTATTTAAACCGACCCACCCTCAGTTTTGAAGAAATTGCAGGCAAAGGTGCCAAGCAGCTCACTTTCAATCAAATTCCTTTGGAGCAAGCCAGCCAATATGCCGCCGAGGACGCGGATATTACCTTGCAGTTACACCAAGCCATTTGGCCACAATTGGAAGCTATCCCCAGCTTAGTAAAGGTGTTTGAAGACATAGAGCTGCCCTTGCTGTCGGTGCTTTCGCGTATGGAGCGCAATGGTTGCCACATTGACGTGCAAATGCTGCGTAACCAAAGCCAAGAGCTGGCCGCAAAAATGGCGGAGCTAGAGCAACAAGCCCATGAGCTGGCTGGTGAGCCTTTTAATTTAAGTTCGCCTAAGCAGCTGGGTGAGATTTTATTTGTGAAGCAAGAACTGCCCATTTTAAAGAAAACCCCCAAGGGGGCACCTTCCACGGCGGAGGCGGTATTACAGGAGCTGGCGTTGGAGTACGAATTGCCCAGCGTGATTATGGAATACCGCGGTTTAAGTAAGCTCAAATCCACTTACACCGATAAGCTGCCCGAGTTGGTGGATGGCGAAGGGCGTTTGCACACCTCCTACCACCAAGCGGTGACGGCCACAGGGCGGCTTTCCTCTAGCGACCCTAACCTGCAAAATATCCCCGTGCGCACCGCGGAAGGGCGCCGCATTCGCCAAGCGTTTACTGCGAGCCCTGGGCATAAAATTGTGGCAGCGGACTACTCGCAAATTGAGCTGCGCATCATGGCGCACTTAAGCAATGATGCCAGCCTGCAAAAAGCCTTTGCTGAGGGCTTGGATATTCACAGCGCCACGGCGGCAGAGGTGTGGGGCTTGCCTTTGGAAGAAGTGAGCTCCGAAATACGCAACAACGCGAAGGCCATTAACTTTGGCCTGATTTACGGCATGAGCGCCTTTGGTTTATCAAAGCAGCTCGGCATCCCCCGCTACCAAGCGCAGGATTACATCGACACCTATTTTGAGCGTTACCCTGGGGTGAAAACCTACATGGAAACCACCCGTGAGTTGGCCCATGAACAAGGCTATGTGGAAACCCTGTTTGGCCGCCGCTTATATTTACCTGAAATTAATAGCCGTAATGGCATGCGTCGCCAAGCGGCGGAGCGCACCGCTATTAACGCCCCCATGCAGGGCACCGCAGCGGATATTATTAAGCGCGCCATGATTACCGTGGACCAATGGCTCGCAGAAAGCGGCTTGCCCGCCCGCATGGTAATGCAAGTGCATGACGAACTGGTGTTTGAGGTAGAGGCCTCTGCCGTGGATACCCTAGTGGCAGAAGTGAGCCAACGCATGGAGGCCGCGGCAGAGCTGGCTGTGCCTTTAGTGGTGGATGTGGGCATTGGTGATAATTGGGATGAGGCACATTAATGATTGATTGGAGTACCACCAAGGCTGCCGTGTGGCGGCCTTATAATTCGCGTTTGCGCGCGGTGAAGTATTACGACCCCATTACGTTGGATGATTTGCTTGGCATTGAGCGTCAAAAAGAACGCATTATGGAAAATACCGAGCGTTTTTTAGCCGGGGAGCCGAGTAACCACGTGTTGCTATGGGGCAGCCGCGGCACGGGGAAATCTTCCATTGTGAAGGCCTTGCTGAACCACTATGCGCCTCAAGGCCTGCGCCTGCTAGAAGTGGAAAAAGATGATTTGGCTATTCTGCCGGAAATTGCCGATGAAATTCGCGAAGAGCCCTATCGCTTTATTGTGTTTTGCGATGATCTCTCCTTTGAAGAAGGGGAGGGCGGTTATAAGCACCTTAAATCAGTGATGGAAGGCTCCATTGAATTGCCGCCCGAGAATATTCGCATTTATGCCACCTCAAATCGCCGCCACTTAATTCCTCAAACCCATGGGGATAATGCAGGCGGCGGGGTGAAAGGAGGGGAGTTGCACCTAGGTGATGCCTTAGAGGAGAAAATTTCCCTAGCGGATCGCTTTGGCTTGAGGTTGTCTTTTTACCCTATAAGCCAGCAGCAGTACTACGCCATGATAGATCACCTCTTTCCAGAGGTGGAAGATAGAGAGCAGCTGCATATTGTGGCGCAACGTTTTGCCACCGAAAAAG
>DAHVSB010000021.1 GCA_027324795.1 Alcanivoracaceae bacterium | reverse complement strand
TTTGGAGGTGTTACATTATTTCTCTGGCGTAACACCGCAACAGGTACAAGACACGCAAATTGCTGCTGCACTTGCAGGCTATGACTTGCAGCCAAGTTACCAACGGTTAGTAGAGCAAATCACAGCACAGCACTTACCCAAAGAAACCACGCGCAGCAATTGGTTGGCGCGTCCTTTGAGTTCAGAGCAATTGGAATACGCCAAAGGAGATGTGTTATGGCTGCCTGCGATACATGAGCATTTACATGAACGCCTAGTGTCTCTTGGGCGTGAATCATGGTGGCAAGAAGAGTGTCAACGTTTATGCGATAAAGCTTTACACCAAACTTCGGCAGAAAAAATGTGGCGCAAGGTTAAGGGGGTGGGCTACTTGCAAGATGGACAAACCCTAGCACGTTTGCAGCAACTCGCAGATTGGCGCGAAAGGGAGGCGCGACAGCGGAATTTACCCCGTAGTTTTGTACTAAAAGATTCGCTGCTTATCCAATTGGCAGAGCAAAATCCGCAGACTCAACAGCAGCTCAACGCCTTCGGATTGCCGCCAGCGGTGCTACGCCGTTACAGTGAAGTGCTGCTAGATAGGTTGCATTATGGCCAGCAGCAACCTCCGTTGCCGCCGTTACCTGGGCCGCCCACGAAAGAGCAGAAAAAGACGATACAGCTGCTGCGTAAAGGTGTGCAGCAACTAAGTCAACACTTGGAGGTGGTACCAGAAGTATTGATGCGCCGTCGTTGGTTGGAGCAATGGGTAAGAAACCCAGAGCAGCTCCCAGAGCCCTTGCAGGGCTGGCGTCGTAGCGTGGTGGTAGAGCCTCTAATTCCATTGTTATAGCAGAGATGATGACAGTCGTGACTATGCATTTAATTTGCTCTATTTATCGTAGTAGCAAAAAAACAGAGATGTATTTGTACGTGGACAAAAAACGAGGGCTTGAGGTGATGCCAGAAGAGCTTAAAACGCTTTTTGGGCAGCCTGTGCATGTGGTGGATTTATTGCTACGTCCAGAAAGAAAGCTTGCTCGCGTGGATGTGGCTAAAGTACGCCAAGCACTACAAGAGCAAGGGTGGTTTCTACAAATGCCACCTCCACCAGATGAAGATTTATATTTAGCAGAAGGGCATCAAGGTGCGCGATAAGTTTTGGGAAAAAAACTCCTTGGAAGAGCTTACCACTGAGGAGTGGGAGGCGTTGTGCGACGGCTGCGGCCGTTGTTGTTTAATTAAGTTGCAAGACGATGACGACGATGAGCTGTATTACACCAGTGTGAGCTGTCAGTATTTGTGCCAAGATACTATTCGTTGCACCGAATACCCGCGACGTAACCAGTTGGTGCCCGGTTGTGTACCGGTAACCCCCGATATTGCGCGTCAACCTTGGTTGCCCAATACTTGTGCTTACCGCTTGCGCGCTGAGGGTAAACCATTGCCCCAATGGCATCCTTTGATCACGGGGGATACGGTGAGTGTTGAGCGCGTAGGTATCTCGGTGAAAGGGCGTATTGTTAGCGAACTAGATATCCCCGAAGAAGAGCAAGAGGAGCATATTGTTCGGTGGGTGTCTGCTAATTCAGATGAACCAGTGGAAATCTGGGAGGAAATCCTATGACAGAACACGGCTACACCCTTGCTTGGTTGGTGTATCTAGGCGGTGCTTTTGTTGCGTACGCAAGCGGCTGGTGGGTATCACGTCACTGGCCGGCTTGGTTGTCGTATCCTTTAAGGGCAATAACCTTGGCTTTAATCTTAACTCCTTGGACTGTCACTGATGAGGGCACTGCTATGGGCCCTGCTTGGGTGATTACGGCTTTTGATACCTTTGTGCTAGCCAATGGCGACCCACTGCGAGCTGGCGCACCCTTAATCGCAGCGACGGTATTAGCACTGGTGGCAGCTGTGCTAGCTTGTATTTGGCACTACACGCGCCGCAAGGGCGAGGTGTAAGTATGAGTGAGTGTGTGTTTTGTCACATTTGCCAAGGAAAACTGCCCGCTGCAGTAATTTATGAAGATGAAGTTGCGATGGTGATTTTAGATTTGTTCCCAGTGACGTTCGGCCATACGTTGATTGTGTCCAAACAGCATGCTCCCACCATGGCAGAGTTGCCAGAAAGCACCACTACTCATATGTTGACGCTGCAGCGAGCCACCATAGCGGCTTTGCAGCAAGCGGATCCTAGCATTTTGGCACAAAATCTCATGGTGAATGACGGGCCCGAATCGAACCAGCATATACCCCATGTTCACTGGCATATAATTCCGCGCCGGCAAGGCGATGATTTAAAAGGGCTGTGGACTTTCTTTACGCGTATGCTCAATCGTTTTGGGTTGGAGAAACGTCAGCAACGGCATCAAGCTTTTGCGGAGCAAGTAAGAGAATATTTCTCGCTTTAATCATAAGTATGCACCCACAAAAAAGCGGGCTTAGCACAATGAGCTAAGCCCGCTTTTTGTTATCAGCATTAATCCATTAAGTTAGGGGTGTCCAGCATATCCGCTGCTGAAGGTGCATTGCTGATGGTTTGGAACAACCAGTCATGCAGGTCTTCAAAAGCGAGCGGTAAGTATGCCACTACCAGTAAAGCGGTGAGCAGTACTGTAATGGGGAGCAAGTATTTTTCATAGCGGTACCAGAAGTTACCTGTCTCGGGCTTGGCCTGTTCCACCACATCATCGCCCACCACTTGTCTCGTCAGTAAGTGGTTGAGAGCCACTGGTGGGGTGAGATAACCCAACTCAAAGGAGATAAGCGCCACAATCCAGAAGTGCAGTGGAGCAATTCCCGCTTGGAAAGCGAAGGGAGCAATGGTGGCGTTAATTAGAATTACCGCACCATAGGGGTCCATAAACATACCTGTTAGCACCAAGGTGATGGTGAGGATAATCATAGCGATCCAAATGCTAGAGAAGTCATGGGGTACCGCTTCCATTAATCCCACGCGCTCAACTACACCACCCACACTTACAGACAGTGCCATTAACATTAGCAAAGCACCAATGTGTACCGTGGTTTCGGAGGTTGCTACACGTAAGGCATGCTCAAAGCCCTTCGGGCGGATATAACCATCATTTAAGGCTGCTTTGGCATTCTCTTCACGCTTTACTTTATTGGTGAAAACGTACTCGTATAAAAGAATAACAAGCAAAATAACCGGCAAAATAATGGGCGCAGAAAACTCATCAAGCTTTCTATCGAGACCGTGAGAGAAGAAGAGTACCACAGCTGCAATTAACACCACGTAAGGAATGAGGGGCTTGAGCAGCTTAATGCTAGCAGGTAGTGCCTCTTGGAAAGGTGCAATACGAGCAGGTTCACGGCGGGCGAACTGTGAGTAAATAAAGAACAAGGTAATGGTAAAGAAGAAAACTTTAATACCAGAATCGAATAGCTCGGCAGTGGTTACCTCGTTGTTTAGTGCTGCGATAATGACCACTAGCAAGCAAGGTCGTAAAACTACACCCATAGAACCTGACATGGCCGTGGTGGCAAGAGCTAGCTGTGGACGGGTGCCGTTGCGAATTAGTTCATTGTAAATAACAGCACCAGCTGCGATTACAAAGATACCAGAGGCACCTGTGTAAGCAGTGGGTATAGCGGTAACAAGCAATACTACAAAGCACAGCAGCTCGGGTGACATTTGCCACGGACGGAAAATGTTGAACACCAACTGTGCTAAGCGCGTTTGCTTGAGCATCATACCTATCCAGATATAGAGCGCTAAGTTGAGGAAGAGGGTGGAGAGCTCCATCATCATGTTGAGGTAAACACTGATGCCGTGGTAGTAACCTTGGCTGAAGAATAAGACGCCGGCGTTTAAACACATAAAGGTAAAAAGTGGAATGGTCAGTAGAGCTTTACCCCAGCTGCCTCCTTCGCGAAAATCTCTACCAGGCTTAACGAGTTGAATTAAATTAATAATAGTAAGCAAAGCAAAACCTGCGATCCAGAAGGGATGCAAGTAGAGGTGCTGAACCTGGATTCCGTCAGCTAGGCTCTTAAGCTCTTGGTTGCGGTACACAATAGCTGAGGTGAGCAGCATTAGGTTAGCAATGAGCTGACCTGTAGTAGATACATAGTGATCTTTTAGTGTTTGAATTGGACGCAGGCTAATATGGTGCTTGCTAATGGTGGTGGTTGCCGCACAAATCAGCAACAACAAGCAAAGCAATAAGCGCTTGTAGCTGCCTAGCTCGGTAACAGCAAAAGCGACGGTCGTCTCCACCGAGCTGAAGGCCACCACCCCAGGTGTAATGCGTTCTTGGATCTGTCTGTAGTTTGCCCAGCGGTTTTCACAGTTGGCGATACTGCGCTCAATGGAGCGTCGAATGGCACTTTCATCAATTTCGGAGCCGAGAATGCCAGCTAATGGGTCGTTAGCGGCCTCAGCTTCTCGCTTTTGTATCGTACGCGTGACCTCAGCCTCAACATCCCTATCAAGACTACATGTGGGTTCAACCGCCCCCGCACGTAATGAGAAGTAGCCTTCCCAATTGTTTTCACCATATTTTAAAAGCTGAGAGTGAATGATTTCACCGGATGAAAGAAATACGGCGATAAGTAAAATTATCACGGTGGGGAGTGATGAAAACCACTCACCAGGGGTTCGTCCCGCAAAAGTTAAGCGTGAAGAGTTTTCCATAGTGCACCTGGTCTAGAGCCTACGCGGCGTAAATATTATTATGCGTTAAGAAAGCCCGCCTGAAGCGGGCTGTGGTACGGGTTAGTTATATACTTCGCGGTTATCGCTACATTCAGCGCGGTCCGCTTCTAGGCGGCAACGTAGGTTGCGTAATAAGTGCATCATATCTTGGTTATAGACGCCTTCTTTGGTGAGCTCGATGCGAGCATCACGGAGCATTTCTTCATAACGCTCATAGTCTTCGCCTGAAATGGTAATCCACCATTTGTCGTCAACGTCTTTGCGACCGTTATCGATAAGGCCAAAAGCGCGATCAAGTACGTTTCTGTAGAAGTACTCGCGGCTCCAGTTGCCAAAGTCCTCGTCGAATTTTTCGTGGCGAGCAATAAACTGCAAGGTGAGTTGGCCAAGCACAAAGTCAACGATTCCACCCTTTGGCTCTAGACCTTTATAAAGTTCTAAAGCGCGATAAGCGAGCAGCGGGGCGAAGGAAATATCAACGCTATGGTTGTTAAAACGACCGGCAAAGTTGGTGATGTCGGAAAGCACTGGTGACATGCCCACACTTGCTGCCATTCTTGCTTGACCTACGTCGTATTCCATTACAGAGATGGATTTTCCGGCTAAGTCATTCACTGTGGTCATGGTGTTATCTTTAACAAAAAGATAGGCCGCACCCATGGGAGCTACACCGTATACTTCATAAGAGCCGCTGCGCATTTTCTCTGTGATGTTGGGGTTGTTGCTAGACAGTACTTGGATCACAGTACGCAGCACTCTGTCATTGGGAATGCTGCCCATGGAGTCTAGGCTGCCAGTGAAGCTATTGAATTGGCGGCCTCGCAAGCCCGTAATTGCTGCGGCATCGCACTGACCAGCTTTTAAATCTTCGGCGGCAATATTCTCATCGGTATAAGTCCGGATACGAAACTCGTAGCCTTGGCTTACTGCCTCGCTGCTGAAATCTTTCATGATATTGTACATATCACCCGACTTACCCACTATGTCCCAGACGCACAAAGTACGTTCTTCTTTAGCTTGGGCGCTAGCGGTGAAAGTAAGAACTGCTGCCGAAGCTGCAACAGTGAAAAGTTTTTTTAGCCTCATTGTTATTCTCCTTGAGATAAGATAATAGCCGCCCCTAAGCTTGAAGAAACGATGGAGCGGCTTAGCTTTAATAAAAATTAGAAGAGCAGATCGTCAATATTGATGTCTTCTTCTTGAGTTTGGTCATCCCAGAAGGTGCCTAGTTCACCGTAAGGTGTGCGTTGGCCAGTTCTGTCAGTCCACAAGCGGTCGGAGATGCTTTGAATGATATGTGTTGCTAACGCATCAAGTAGAGCATATTCCTCGTTGATGTTTTTGTCGTTAGCCACAAATTCCCTGATGCCCTTACGCATGCGCTCGGGATCGTCAATACTATAAGCTGTCATAGCGTATAGAGCACTAGGTAGGCGTACGCCGTGCTGGAAGCCTAGGCGAACAGATTTTTCAAGTTCTGCCCAGCCATCTGCGCCTTCGGGGGCTAGCATTGGCAATATGTTCCAGATTACAGCACGGGTACCATTGGGCACACCCCACCACTTGTAGTTGTCTAAGCAGGCTGCACCTCGCTGCACCTTCGCCGGTACATCACGGGGAACGCCAACACGGTTGTTGGCTGTGGAATCGTTGAGCAGGGCTTGCATGCCGCTGATGGAGCCCACCATCCACACGAGCTCATCGAAATCATTTTTAAGTTTGGGGCAGGAATCTTCTGTGGCTTCACCAAAGACCTTAATAGTACGGTTGTAGGACTCTAATTGGCGGCGTGCTGCAATCTCGGCATAGCGTTTTTGTTGAGTGCGCGCATCTTTGGCTTCATCAACATCCCCTCTGCGTAGGGCGCGCTGATAGCGTAGCTCTTCCTCTAGCGCTAAGTTTTCGCTACATAATGCTGCTGTGGTATATACCAAGGCGCCTAATTTATCTGGTTTGCTGCCCACGGCTTCAAATGACAGCAACAAAGGAGTGAGGGATTCGCCCATGGCGCATGACATATCCACATCATCTGAGTGCATGAGATAGGGCACCATTTCGTCTTGTCCGTAGCGCACCAGCACGTCGCCTGTTGTTTTGTATATCATGCCGCAGGCGGACAGTGCCGTGGCGAAGCCGCCAATGGCAGCAAAGCGAAGAAGTTTAGGGAACATGTAGCGTCTCCATTTTATTGTTTTTAATCAGCTAAGCACCAAGCATTACGTTTTCTGGTCAGCATGGCTTCTGAAATATTGCATTGGGTGTAGAGCAAAAACCTACTCTATATGCGCAATGTTTTTTGTTGGTCAAACATGCAAACATAGAATCGCAAGTGTGATACAACATTGTTATTCGCGCGTGCAATGTCTTTCTTTAATCATTAGCCTATGATGCGCATTTACAAGGCTTTGACAAGGCCGGAAAGCGTTAAAATATTATTTCTTTAGTCAGTGCACTCTACGTAAAGGTATGTTTATGAATTTAATCCCTGGTAAGGAAGCCGCGCCTGTAAAACCTATGGTACGCCGTGATGGTGTTGCGGTGGCCACAGACGCTGTGAAAGGGGGCTTGCGTGTATTGCAAACCGCATCCGTTTTAGCGCGTACGGGCGGCGCCTGGTTATTGGGCAGGCGGCCCGAGTTACCTGTGCTGCTGCGCGAAACCTTTGAACAGCTAGGTAGCACTTATATTAAGTTAGGGCAGTTTATAGCTAGCTCTCCGTCTATCTTCCCCGAAGAGTATGTAGAAGAGTTTCAAAAGTGTCTAGACAGCACGCCAACTCTGCCTTTTAGCCATATTCGCCGAGTTATTGAAAGTGAGCTTAAACGCCCCCTCGAAGAGGTGTATGAGTGGGTGGATATCACCCCTTTAGCTTCGGCTTCTATTGCTCAGGTTCATGCGGCTCGCTTAAAAAATGGCGCTGATGTGGTAATTAAAGTGCAGAAGCCAGGTGTGCGTAATGTGTTACTCACAGATTTTAATTTCATTTATTTTGCTAGTCGTGTGGCTGAGCTGGTCACGCCTGGGCTTTCGCGCTCAGCCATTTCGGGGGTGATTGACGAGTTGCAGGGTTCTATGCTTGAGGAGTGTGATTTCCTGCAAGAGGCCAACAATCTAATACATTTTAATGAGTTTTTAAGTAACACAGGTAACACCCGTGTGGTAGCACCTAAACCATATCGTCAGTACAGCACTAGCAAAGTGCTCACCATGGAGCGCTTTTATGGCGTGCCGCTTACGGATCTGGACTCTTTGCGCCAACATGTGGACGACCCTGCTGAAGCATTAATCACCGCGCTTAACACTTGGTTTACCAGCTTGATGATGTGTGATTTTTTCCACGCAGATTTACACGCCGGCAATTTAATGCTGCTTGAAGATGGGCGCGTGGCTTTTATTGATTTCGGTATGGTGGGCCGCATTCGCAAAAATATGTGGCAAAGCATGAGTAATTTCTTGGAGGGTATCGGCCAAGGAGACATTTCGCAGGTGGCTCATGCTATGGCAGAGATTGGCATGACCAAAGATACAGTGAATATCGAGGCGTTGACTAGGGATATTGAAGTATTGCAGGAGCGATTAGGTGTTGTAGATCCTAGTAGTTTGCTAGAGGGTGATCGCAACGATAAGGAAGTGAACCGCTTGATTATGGATTTAATCAATATTGGTGAAAGCCATGGGATTCGCTTTCCGCGGGAATTTGCTTTGTTGTTAAAACAGTTCTTGTATTTTGACCGTTATGTGCAAGCCTTGGCGCCAGAAATGGATATGTTTAGCGACGATCGCGTGGACATGTGGGGTGCCATGGATGAAATGGCGGAATTGCTTGAGGGTGATGATTAAGGGGTGCTCGCACCCCTTCTTTGTTATTGAGCGTTTAGTGCTAATCCTGTGTGCTTGGCGCCCTCAGGTCCTAACAAATAGAGGTAAGCAGGTAAAATTTCTGCTGGAGTTTTGCGTGTTTCAGGCACTTCACCAGGAAAGGCTTGGGCTCGCATGCGGGTGCGCGTGCCGCCTGGGTTAATGCTGTGGACACGGATTTTTGTGGTGTTTTCTAGCTCTTCAGCCAGTACTTGCATTAACCCTTCGTTGGCAAATTTGCTCACAGCATAGGCTCCCCAAAACGCACGTCCTTTACGCCCCACGCTAGAGGAGGTGAAGAGGATGCGCCCGTCATTGGATTGTCGTAGCATGGGTAACAGGGCACGGGTGAGATAAAATGCCGCGTTAACGTTTACCTGCATAACAGTGTCCCAGGTACCTTCGGCGTAGCTTTCAATGGGGGTAATATCACCGAGTAGGGCAGCATTATGCACCAAACCATCCAAGCGCCCGAATTCTTTGGTGAGCATGCCGGCAAGCTCATGGAACTGTTCTGCGGTGGCCACGGCAAGGTTCATGGGTACTAAGGCAGGTTGTGGTAGCCCCTCTGCTTCTATTTGGTCGTATACTTGTTCAAGTTTTTCGGGAGTGCGGCCTAATAAAATAATCGTCGCCCCTTGGCGCGCTAGCGCTAAGGCCAACGCTTTGCCAATGCCGTCGCCAGCGCCTGTGATTAGAAAGATGCGGTCTTTAAATGTGTCGGTGGGGCAGACGTACTGATAGGCGGCTTCTTGAATCGCAGCGATATCCATAAAAATTCCTCGGTTATTCGGTTTCGTCACTGTTCTCGTGGGCGCGTGTGGAGGCTAAGCCAAGCCGCACTAGTAGCTCCTCCGCATGTTCTGCATAGGCGTCGGCGTTCCAGCTTTGCGGGTCTTCCGCATCGTGTAAATAGCCGTAAGTGACTGCAATGGTAGCCATGTTTGCGCGTCGCCCTGCTTCGATATCCCGAAGGTGGTCGCCAATGTAGCAACACTGTTCGGGCGCCACTCCAAGTTCCGCTGCGGCTTTTAAGAGGCCTTCAGGGTGAGGCTTGCGTTCGCTTACGTGGTCAGGACAGATAACGGTTTTGGCGTTTTTGTTGAGGCCTAAATGTTGCAAAATCGGGGTGGTGAAGCGCTCTGGTTTATTGGTCACTATGCCCCAAGGTATGTTGGCTTCATCGAGAGCATTTAGCACCTCGCTCATGCCGGGGAAAAGCTGTGTGTTGGCGGCTGGGTTTGCGTGGTAATTTGCGAGCAATGTCTTAAGCTGATGATCAAACTCTGGGTCTTCTGGCGACATGTCAAACGCAAGGCTCACCATAGCTGCGGCACCGTCCGAGACCACGGTACGTAGTTGGCTGAGGTGAATAAGAGGGCGCCCTGCTGCATGAAGCTGTTGGTTGAGCAGCTGATGAAAAGCTGGGGCGGTATCAAGTAGGGTGCCGTCTAAGTCAAATAAAACCGCTTTAATCATGTTTCACCGCGTGGATAAAATAGTTCACTGATACATCGCGGTTTAGGCGATATACCTGTGTGACTGGGTTGTAAGTCATGCCTGTGGTATCACGCACGGCGAGGCCAGCGTCGCGGCTCCACTGTGCGAGCTCAGAAGGGCGGATGAACTTAGCGTACTCATGAGTGCCTCGGGGTACAAGGTTAAGCACATATTCCGCCCCCACAATGGCGAACATAAAGGATTTGGGGTTACGATTGATTGTGGAGAAGATGACATGGCCGCTTGGCTTCACCAAGGTGGCACAGGCATTAACAATGGCAGCAGGGTTAGGTACATGCTCGAGCATCTCAAGGCAGGTGACTACGTCGTACTGAGCGGGGCGCTGCGACGCTAGTTCCTCGGCGGGTATTTGTAAATATTCCACGTCTACGCCAGTTTGCTCAGCGTGCTTGCGCGCCACTTCTAATGGTGCGGCTCCCATATCAATTCCCGTTACCTTGGCGCCGCGAAGCGCCATGCCCTCGGATAGCAAGCCGCCACCGCAGCCCACATCCACGACGGTTTTGCCTGGTAGGCTTACAATCTCATCAATATAATTTAAGCGCAGTGGATTAATTTCATGCAAGGGGCCAAATTCACCTGAAGGGTCCCACCATTTGTCAGCCAAGGCTTCAAATTTAGCAATTTCTTGTGTGTCCACATTGGGGGTGTGTTGGCTTTGAGTGGTCATTCACTTCTCCTGTGTTGTGGCATCCAAGTTTGTGGCGCCGGCAACCATAAATATCATGATGAGTGAGTATAGCTGAGACGGTGCGGGAATAAACCCAGACGCAATAAAGAATTAAATGCGTAGACGTCTTGTAGGTTCATTCGGCCGCGCTTGTGGTATGCTATAGCACTTTTGATGCAGCGCTTAGATAGGTATCAAGTATTCTTAGGAAATCGCCATGCCCGAGCGGTGCTGGCAACCCAATAGCGCGCAGACATATTCGCTAGCCCAAAAGCAAGGGGAATAGATACACCATGACGGATCTCGCTAGAGAAGTAACACCAGTCAATATTGAAGAAGAATTAAAACAATCCTATTTGGATTACGCCATGAGCGTAATTGTGGGGCGTGCTTTGCCCGATGTGCGCGATGGTTTAAAGCCAGTGCATCGTCGAGTTCTGTTCGCTATGCGAGAGCTAAGTAACGATTGGAATAAGCCCTATAAAAAATCTGCCCGTGTGGTGGGGGATGTGATTGGTAAATACCACCCCCATGGCGACTTAGCAGTGTATGACACCATAGTGCGTATGGCGCAGCCTTTTTCTTTGCGATACATGCTAGTGGATGGGCAGGGTAACTTTGGTTCAGTAGATGGTGACTCCCCAGCGGCGATGCGTTATACCGAAGTGCGTATGGCGAAAATTGCCCATGAATTGTTGGCTGATTTAGATAAAGAAACCGTCGATTTTGTCGATAACTACGATGGCTCAGAAACCATACCCGATGTGTTGCCCACACGCGTGCCTAACCTATTGGTAAACGGTTCATCCGGTATTGCGGTGGGAATGGCCACCAATATTCCACCCCATAACTTAGGTGAAGTGATTGACGGCTGCCTTGCGTTAATCGATGACCCCGAATTAAGCATTGATGGTTTGATGGAATATATCCAAGGCCCTGATTTTCCAACCGCGGGGATTATTAATGGCCGTGCCGGTATAGTGCAGGCTTATCGCACAGGTCGTGGGCGCGTATATATGCGTGCCAAGGCAGAAATCGAGCCACGCAGCGGCGATCGTGAGTCCATTGTTATCACTGAGATTCCTTATCAAGTGAATAAGGCACGCTTAATTGAGCGTATTGCCGAGCTAGTCAAAGAAAAGAAAATTGAAGGCATCACCGAGCTGCGCGACGAATCTGATAAAGAGGGAATGCGTATTGTGATTGAGCTGCGCCGTGGCGAAAACGCAGACGTGGTGCTCAATAACTTGTACACCCAAACTCAGCTTGAAAGCGTGTTTGGTATCAATATGGTGGCCTTAGAGCATGGCCAGCCAAAATTGATGAACCTCAAGCAAGTACTTGAGGCTTTTGTGCGTCACCGTCGTGAGGTGGTAACGCGCCGTACCGTTTATGAATTGCGCCGTGCCCGCGAGCGCGGCCATATTTTAGAAGGTTTGGCGGTAGCGTTAGCTAATATCGACCCAGTCATTGAGTTGATTAAGGCGTCTCCTTCTGGCGCTGAAGCCCGTGAGCGTTTGCTGGCGCGGGGTTGGTTGCCGGGCGAGGTGATTGGCATGCTTGAGCGTGCCGGCGGCGAAGATGCTTGCCGTCCCGAAGGCTTGGCTGAGCAGTATGGCCTACGTGAAGGTCAGTACTGGTTATCAGAAGAGCAGGCTCAAGCTATCCTCGATTTACGCTTACAGCGCTTGACTGGCATGGAGCAAGAAAAGCTAGTTAAGGATTACCAAGAGTTACTCGAAAAAATTCAAGAGTTTTTATTGATTCTAGGCGACCCCGAGCGTCTGCTTAATGTGATTCGCGAAGAATTGCGAGCCGTGCGTGAGGAATATGGCGATGAGCGCCGTAGTGAAATTCAAACTTCGCGCCATGATTTTTCCATGGAAGACTTGATCGCTGAGGAAACAGTGGTGGTCACCTTGTCTAAGGGTGGATACGCCAAAATGCAATCTATCGATACCTATCGAGCTCAGCGTCGTGGTGGCCGTGGTATAGCGGCAACACAAGTGAAAGACGATGATTATGTCGAGCATCTACTGATTGCAGGCACCCACGATACCCTGCTGTGTTTCACCAGCGCGGGTAAAGTGTACTGGCTCAGGGTGTTTGAGCTGCCTCAGGGCAGCCGTGGCTCTCGTGGCCGACCTATCGTAAACTTGATTCCTGCTTTGGAAGCTGATGAGCGCATTACTTCTATTCTGCCCTTGAGCAAAGAAGAAGTTAGCCATGCAGAAGCAAATTATGCCGCAGACCGCGCAGACGACGCGGATGTGGAAGACGAGCGCTATATCTTTATGGCCACAAGCAACGGCACTGTGAAAAAAGTAGTGGCCCGTGCATTTAGTCGCCCCCGTTCAAATGGGTTGATTGCGATTGAGTTGGAAGAGGGCAACGAGCTGGTGAATGTGGCGCTCACCCATGGCGATAACGACATTATGTTGGTGTCGGATAATGGTAAAGCTGTGCGCTTCCATGAAGAAAATGTTCGCGCCATGGGTCGTACTGCACGCGGTGTGCGCGGCATGCGAATCCATGAAGGCGAAAAAGTAATTGCCTTGATAGTGCCAGAAGAAGGCGGGCAGCTATTAATTGCTTCTGAGAATGGCTACGGTAAGCGCACCGATGTGGAAGAATTTGCAGTGCGTGGTCGCGGTACCCAAGGGGTAATAGCCCTGGTGATTAACGAGCGCAATGGTGTGCCAGTGGGCGCAACCCAAGTGTTTGGCGGTGAAGATATTATGCTGATATCGAACCAAGGCACCTTGGTGCGTACGCGCGTAGATGAGGTGAGTCAGCTTGGCCGTAATACACAGGGCGTGCGTTTGATTCGCCTTGGTGAGGGAGAGCGTCTCGTGGGTTTGGAACCTATTCCTGATTTAGATGAAGAGGATGCCAACGAAGAGAGCGCAACCGAAGAGGCTATCGCAACCGAAGAAACCACAGAGTAGTTCCTTTTAATTGCCCCTGTTAGCGCCTTGCAGCCCTAGCAGGGGCGTAATAGTATCGCCACAAAACCCATTGCTTTGGGCGTTATCGTCAACAAAATAGGTGAAAACCACATGACCCGTGCCTATAACTTTTGCGCAGGCCCCGCAAGCTTGCCCACCGACGTTCTTGAACAAGCTTCTCGTGAAATGCTGGACTATCAGGGTCGCGGCCTTTCGGTGATGGAGATGAGTCATCGCTCCAATGAGTATGCAGAAATTGCTCACCAAGCGGAGCAGGATTTGCGGGAGCTATTAGCCATCAGTGATGACTATGCGGTACTCTTTTTGCAAGGGGGTGCTAGCTTACAGTTCAGCATGGTGGCGCTTAATTTAATGGGCGAAAACGGCGGGGCGGCGTATGTGAACACAGGCCAATGGTCGGCAAAAGCCATTGCTGAGGCGGGGCGCTACGGAAAAGTACAAGTGGTGGCGAGCAATAGCGCGCAACGCGGTCTCACCATTCCTCTGCAAGACACCTGGGAGCCTTTAGCAGATAACACTGCTTATTTGCATTACACCCCCAACGAAACCATTGGCGGAGTGGAGTTTGATTTTATCCCCGAGGTGGACGTGCCCCTAGTGGCGGATTTTTCATCAAGCATTTTGTCAGAGCCGCTAGATGTTAATCGTTTCGGAGTAATTTATGCGGGCGCACAAAAAAATATTGGCCCAGCAGGGCTAGTCATCGCCATTGTCCGCAAGGATTTGCTTGGTAAGGCTCAAGCGCAAACCCCAACGCTGTTGGATTATAGCGTTCATGCCAAGCACGGCTCCATGTACCACACCCCACCCACTTATTCTTGGTATTTGGCGGGCTTAGTGTTCCAGTGGTTGAAAAAACAAGGCGGATTAAGCGCCATGGCCGATATCAACCAGCGCAAAGCTAAAAAGCTATACGACTATATTGATAACAGTGGTTTTTATAGCAATCCCATTGAGCCTCGCTTCCGCAGCCGCATGAATGTGCCGTTTATATTGGCAGACAGCCAACTCGATGAGGCTTTCTTGGCGGGGGCGGATGAGGCGCGCTTGCTAAACCTAAAAGGCCACCGCTCTGTGGGGGGAATGCGTGCCAGTATTTACAATGCCGTGCCCGAGGCGGGTATCGATGCGCTCATTGATTACATGAAGGACTTCGCTCAAAAAAATGGCTGATTCAGATTTAGCGCAATTGCGCCAACAAATTGATTCCATCGACGAACAGCTATTAGAGCTGCTTAATCAACGTGCTGCTGTGGCCCTCGATGTGGGTAAGGTGAAAGAAAGCGACCCTAACGCCATTTTCTTCCGCCCCGAGCGTGAAGCGCAAGTGTTGCGGAAAGTAAAAGAGCTAAACAAGGGGCCTCTGGATGGCGAAACCGTTGCGCGCTTATTCCGCGAGATCATGTCCGCCTGCTTAGCCTTAGAAGAGCCTATGAAAATTGCTTTTCTAGGCCCTGAGGGCACTTTCACCCAGCAAGCAGCACTCAAGCACTTTGGTCAATCGGTAAAAACCCTGTCCTTGGGCACCATTGATGATGTGTTCCGTGAAGTGGCATCGGGTGCAGTAAACTATGGTGTTGTGCCCGTGGAAAATTCCACCGAAGGAGTAGTGAATCATACTCTCGATAGCTTTATGGACACGTCCCTTAAAATTTGTGGCGAAGTGGATTTGCGAATTCACCACCACTTGCTAAGCGGTCCGCAAACGCGTGAAGAAAGTATTACCCGCGTGTATGCCCATCAACAGACCTTTGCTCAATGCCGCAAGTGGCTGGATGCACATATGCCGCACCTTGAGCGTGTGGCGGTGAGCTCAAATGGCGAAGCAGCCAAACGCTTGCGTGATGAGTGGAATGCCGTGGCTATCGCTGGAGAAATGGCAGCGGAGCTTTACGGCCTTAAAATTTTGCGGGAAAAAATTGAAGACTGGCCTGACAACACCACGCGCTTCATTATCATTGGCCGCGAAGATGTTGCGCCGTCGGGTAAAGATAAAACTAGCATGTTGGTGCGTATGAAAAACCAGCCGGGCGCCCTTTATCACGTACTAAAGCCATTTAACGATAATGGTGTGGACCTAACTCGTGTGGAATCACGTCCTTCGCGCAGCGGCAACTGGAGCTACGTGTTTTTTATTGATTGCTTGGGCCATCAGCAAGATGAAGCGTTGGCTAAAGTCATTCAAGAATTACAACAACAGGCACTTGATGTGCGTCTGCTGGGCTCTTATCCGGTAGCTGAGATTTAAGCTGCTGTTGAGCGCATCAGTATTGGGAGCTTTTATGTCACAGGATTTTGTTGCCCTCGCCAATGAGGGAGTGCAAGCGCTTAAGCCTTATGAACCCGGCAAGCCCATTGAGGAGCTAGAGCGCGAGCTGGGCATCACCGATATTATCAAGCTTGCTAGCAATGAAAGCCCTTTGGGGCCATCGCCAAAGGCGCTGCGCGCAGCGCAAGAGGCTTTATTGGATTTGCATCGCTATCCAGATGGTTCTGGCCATCGCTTAAAAACCGCCTTGGCTAAAAAACTTGGTGTAAACAGTGAGCAAATTACTTTAGGTAACGGCTCTAATGACGTGTTGGATTTGGTGGCTCGTTGCTGGCTTAAGCCGGGCGATGAGCTTGTTTTTAGCCAATATGCTTTCGCTGTGTACCCCATTGCTGCGTTGTCGTGCAACGCCAAACCAGTGGTGGTGCCAGCAAAAAACTATGGCCATGATTTAGATGCCATGCTGGCGGCCATTACCGACAAAACCCGTATTATTTGTATCGCCAACCCCAATAATCCCACTGGCACCTGGTTGGACGCTAACAGCCTAGAGGCCTTTTTGGCAGATGTGCCTAGCCATATTTTGGTGGTGTTGGATGAGGCGTATTTTGAATATGTGGAAGAGAGCGATTACCCCGATGGCTTGGCATTCTTACAACAGCATCCCAATGTTATCGTGGCGCGCACTTTCTCTAAAATGTATGGTTTGTCGGGTCTGCGTGTGGGTTATGCCATATCGAGTCCAGAAATCGCTAACGTGCTGAATCGCGTACGTCACCCATTTAATTGCAATAGTATCGCCTTGGCCGCCGCTGAAGCTGCTCTTGATGATGAAGAATATGTGGCTGAAAACCTGCGTCTTAACCGTGAAGGGCTAGTGCAGGTGTCGCAGGGCTTAGCAGAGCTAGGTTTAACGGTGATTCCATCTGTGGCTAATTTTATTGCCTTTGATTGTGGCCAAGAAGCAGCGCCAGTGTTTAATGCCTTGCTTAAAGAGGGGGTGATTACCCGTCCGTTAGCTGGGTATCAAATGCCAAATCACTTGCGCGTTTCTATTGGTCTGCCAGAAGAAAACCAGCGTTTTCTACAAGCGCTTAAAAAGGTGCTCGCCTAATGTTTCATAAGGTTGCTGTCATTGGCCTCGGGTTGATTGGTGGCTCTTTTGCAGCAGCCATAAAACAACGTGGGCTTGCTCAGCAGGTGGTGGCTGGTGTGCGCTCGAAGCGCACCCTGCAGCAGGGGCTGGCTTTGGGGCACATTGACGCTGGCAGTGATGATTTAGCCGAGGTGGTAAAAGATGCCGATGTCGTGTTTGTGTCGGTGCCCGTGTCTGCCATGGAAGCTGTGTTTCGCGCCATGAAGCCAGGGTTAAGCAGCACGGTAATTATTACTGATGGCGGCAGTGTGAAAGGCAATGTTATTCAAGCGGCGATAAATGCACTGCCTGAGTTTTTGCCACAAGTGGTACCGGGTCATCCGATTGCCGGTAAAGAGAAAAGTGGTGTGGAAGCCGCAGATGGCAACTTGTATGAAAAACATCGGGTAATTTTGACCCCTATGGAGCAAACGTTGCCCCAAGCCACGCAGAAAATAACAGCATTGTGGCAGGCGCTGGGAGCGGAAGTGTTGTGCATGAGCGCCGATGAGCACGATAAGGTGCTTGCTGAAACCAGTCATTTGCCCCATCTCATTGCGTTTTCGCTTGTGGATACCTTGGCGCGCCAAGGGGATTCCATGGAAATTTTTCGTTATGCCGCGGGTGGCTTCCGTGATTTTACGCGTATCGCTTCAAGCGACCCCACCATGTGGCATGATATTTTTTTAGAAAATAAAGCCGCGGTGTTAGCCGCCACGGATTTATTCACCGAGGGTTTAGCACAATTTAGGCAGTTTGTTGCACAAGCCGATTCTGCCGAGCTCCTTGGTATTATGACGCGCGCTAATTCAGCTCGCCGTCATTTTTTGGCCATGAGCGCCAACACCGCTTATTCCACAGTGCAACCTAATTTGGATGAAACTGCCATGTCTGCTGATTCTCAAACCTCACAAGCTAACCCCACCTTTGTGGTGAACCCCGGTGGCACGGTAAAAGGTGAGGTGCGTTTGCCCGGTGATAAATCCATTTCTCACCGTTCCATTATGTTAGGCGCCCTTGCTGAAGGCACCACCAAAGTAGAAGGCTTTTTAGAAGGGGAAGATGCCCTTGCCACTATTCAGGCGTTTCGTGACATGGGCGTGGTAATTGAGGGCCCCCAAGCAGGCAAAGTAACTGTGCATGGCGTGGGCTTGCATGGTTTAAAAGCACCCAACCGCAGTCTTTACATGGGTAACTCCGGCACCACTATGCGCTTGCTCATGGGGTTGTTGTCTGGCCAACAATTCGATACCCAGCTCACGGGGGACGAGTCCTTAACTAAGCGCCCCATGGAGCGCGTGGCTAAACCCCTGCGCGAGATGAACGCAGTGATTAACACCTCGGATGGCACGCCACCTGTGGATATTCATGGCGCGCAAGCGCTCAAACCCATTAGCTACCAAATGCCAATGGCGTCCGCGCAGGTTAAATCAGCCATTATGCTTGCGGGCTTATACGCGGATGGTGTCACCGAAGTGATTGAACCCGCTCCTAGCCGCGACCACACGGAGCGCATGTTGGCCGGTTTTGGTTACCCCGTTGAGCGCGATGGTAATCGCGTGCGTGTTACCGGCGGTGGACGCTTAACCGCTTGCGAGCTTGAAGTGCCGGCGGATATTTCTTCAGCAGCTTTTTTTATGGTGGCTGCCTGCATCGCCCCCGGTTCCGATTTGACCCTGCGTCACGTGGGCATTAACCCCACCCGCACCGGTATTATCGATATTTTAAAACTCATGGGCGCAGATATTACTATCGAGAATGAGCGCGATAGCGGCGGAGAGCCCGTAGCAGATATTCGCGTACGTTATGCTCAGCTCAAGGGTATCCGTATTCCAGAAGAGCTTGTGCCTTTGGCCATCGATGAATTTCCGGTGCTGTTTGTGGCCGCGGCTACGGCAGAAGGCGAAACCGTATTAACAGGCGCAGAAGAACTGCGAGTAAAAGAATCGGACCGAATCCAAGTGATGGCCGATGGCCTGGCTTCTTTTGGTGTGGACGTAGAAACTTTTGCTGATGGTCTGCGCATTGTGGGCCAAGAAAGTTACGGTGGCGGTGAGGTGGAAAGCCACCACGACCACCGCATCGCCATGAGCTTTACGGTGGCAGCGCTTAGGGCCACTGCGCCAATTACTATTCATGGCTGCGGTACCGTGGCAACTTCTTTCCCAGGGTTTGCGGAGCTAGCGAATCATGTGGGCCTCAATGTAGAGGTGCAGGCATGAGCCAAGTCCCCGTTATTACCATTGATGGCCCTGTTTCATCAGGAAAAGGAACAGTCGCTGCTGCTGTGGCGAAAGCTTTGGGTTGGCATTTGCTCGATTCGGGCGCCATCTATCGTGTGCTTGGCTATTACGCACAAAGTCAAAATGTGGCGCTGGATGATGCGGAAGCTTTGGTAAAACTTGCTAAAAACTTGCCATTGGCATTTCAGCAGAATGCAGCAGGTGAGGTGCAGGTATTTTTAGCTGACGAGGACGTGGGGCGCACCATTCGCCAAGAAAGCGTAGGTGAGCTCGCTTCCCAAGTGGCGGTGATTCCTGCAGTTCGAGAGGCTTTGCTTCAGCGCCAACAAGATTTTGCTCAACTTCCTGGGTTAGTGGCTGATGGTCGTGACATGGCGACTGTGGTGTTTCAGCAGGCACCACTTAAAATTTATTTGACTGCTAGCGCCGAAGAACGTGCAAAAAGACGCTATCAACAGTTGAGTGAGAAGGGGTTTAGTGCTAACCTCTCGCACCTTATTGAGGAGATCCGCGCTCGGGATGAACGCGATACTCAGCGCACTGTGGCGCCCTTAAAGCCTGCAGCAGATGCCATCGTTATAGATAGCACGGCCATGAGTGTAGCAGACGTCGTTAACCAAATCCTTAATGAAGCTCGAGCACGCCACTTGGTGGCCGAGCAGTAGCAATATAGATTGCGTAGCGGAAGGGGGTACTTTGGCCGTAAATGCAAACCAGCAAGGCCAGGTGCTAACCCAGACATTAGCTGACCATATCTGCTGGTTGATATGGCGATATATCTAAAATACAGGTATTTAACACATGACCGAAAGCTTTGCCGAACTGTTTGAAGCCAGTTTAAAAGACCTCGATGTAGCTCGTGGCTCCATCATCACCGGTACTGTTGTTGCTATTGATAGCGACTGGGTAACCGTTAACGCCGGCCTAAAATCTGAAGGCGTTATTCCCCGTGAAGAATTCTTAAACGAAGCAGGCGAATTAGAAGTTGCCGTTGATGATGAAGTAGAAGTAGCGGTAGATGCCATCGATGATGGTATGGGCTTAACTCGTTTATCCCGTGAGAAAGCTAAGCGCGCTGAAATTTGGACTGAGCTTGAAGCGGCGTTTGATAAAGAAGAAATTATTCAAGGCCAAATCAGCGGCAAGGTTAAAGGTGGTTTCACCGTTGATATCGGTCTTATTCGTGCTTTCTTACCCGGTTCTTTAGTGGACATTCGCCCCGTGCGCGATGTGGCTCACCTCGAAAATAAAGACCTAGAATTCAAAGTTATCAAGTTAGATCCCAAGCGCAACAACGTGGTGGTTTCCCGTCGTGCCGTGATGGAAGCTGAGCACAGCGCCGAGCGCGAGCAGCTGCTTGAGAACTTACAAGAGGGTATCGCCCTTAAAGGTATCGTTAAGAACCTCACCGATTACGGTGCGTTCGTTGATCTTGGCGGTATTGATGGCTTGCTTCACATTACCGATATGGCATGGCGTCGCATCAAGCACCCAAGCGAAATCGTAGAAGTGGGTCAAGAAATCGAAGTTAAAGTATTGAAGTTTGACCGCGAAAAAATGCGTGTTTCCTTGGGTCTCAAGCAGCTTGGCGAAGATCCATGGCACGATATTGTTGCCCGTTACCCTGAGGGTACCCGCGTTCAAGCGAAAGTTACCAACCTTACCGATTATGGTTGCTTTGCTGAAATCGAAGAAGGTGTTGAAGGGTTGGTTCACGTATCCGAAATGGATTGGACCAACAAGAACATTCACCCATCTAAAGTGGTTTCCATTGGCGATGAAGTAGAAGTAATGATTCTTGATATTGATGAAGTACGTCGTCGTATTTCTCTTGGTATCAAGCAGTGCCAGGAAAACCCATGGGATGCCTTTGATAACAAGTTCAGCAAGGGCGATCGCATCAGCGGTAAGATTAAGTCCATCACCGACTTTGGTATCTTTATTGGCCTAGAAGGCGGCATTGACGGTTTAGTTCACCTGTCTGATATTTCTTGGGAAGAGTCCGGCGAAGATGCAGTGCGCAACTTCTCTCGCGGTGATGAGCTAGAAACTGTAATTCTTTCAGTGGATGCAGAGCGTGAGCGCATCTCCTTAGGAATCAAGCAGTTGACAGACGATCCTTTTGCTCAGTATGTTGCTACTAACGAACGTAATGCTATCGTCACTGGTACCATTACTGCAGTGGATGCTAAAGGTGCCACGATTGAGTTAGCTGAAAATGTTGAAGGTTATTTACGTGTTAGCGAGATTAGCCGTGAGCGCGTTGAAGATGCGTCAACAGTGCTAAACGAAGGCGATCAAGTGGAAGTAAAAATCATTGCCATTGACCGCAAATCTCGTAGCATTAACTTGTCCATTCGTGCTAAGGATGCCGACGAAGAGCGCGAAGCGCTTGAAGGCTTAAAGCAAGACGATGGCCAAGCACCTAAAACCATTGGTGACCTAATTAAGGCACAAATGGAAGGCAACGAATAATAATGGCTGTACCTCCTCGAGCCGCGCTATTTGCGCGGCTCTTGGCCAGGCGGCCGAGAGGAGAGAGTTAGTATGGCAGTCAATAAATCAGATCTTATTGAGCGCATTTATGAGCGCCAACCCCACCTAACCCCCAAAGATGTTGAAGTAGCGGTTAAAACCATCGTCGATGGCATGGCCGAAGCCTTGGCTTCTGGCGGGCGCATTGAAATTCGTGGTTTTGGTAGCTTTGTGCTTAACTATCGTGCACCACGCACTGGGCGTAACCCGCGCACTGGCGAAGCTGTTGAGCTTTCTGGTCGTTATGTCCCGCATTTTAAACCCGGTAAGCAACTGCGCGAAGACGTTGATCGGTCTCGAACGAATAATCCTGATGAAGCCGCTGGCGAAGGGCGTAATGCCAATCTTCCTAGCTTGCCTCCCGTGGAATAATAAAATTAAGCAAAGGGGTCTAAGATGAAGCCTTTCCGTTGGCTGCTGCGTGTAATGCTTGTTTTACTCGTGATCGTTATTTTCTTCGGCAGCTTGTTATTGCTGTTGGCTAATCCACAAGAGGCTTCACTCACCTCCTTGGTCTTTGCGAAACCGTTTGAGGCGGCCCTCGGACAATGGTTAGTATTGTTCTTTTTGGCCGGTGTAGTGTTAGGTGGCGCCTTTGGTTATGTGGCTGGACGCTTGTTGTTTTACAGAAAACAAGATAAGCAGGAGCAAAAAGCTCTTAGCAAAACTAACTAAACCAAGTAAACTTTCGGCATTTTACTGTTCCGTTAGGATTAGGCTCTTATGCAAACCACCAGCCCCATTATCGTTGCTCTTGATTACCCTGATGCTAGCCAAGCTCTTGCCATGGCACAGCGATTAAATCCTTCTGATGTGCGTTTGAAGGTGGGCAAAGAGCTGTTCACTGCGGCAGGGCCAGCGTTGGTGGAATCACTACAACAGCTAGGTTTTGAGCTGTTCCTCGACCTCAAATTCCACGATATACCGAACACTGTGGCGGGGGCACTAAAGAGTGCCGCAGGGCTCGGCGTATGGATGGTTAATGTACATGCAAGTGGTGGCAGGCGCATGCTAGAAGCCGCCGCGAATGCAATATCACAGGTGTCGAATCCACCCTTGCTAACAGCAGTTACTGTGCTCACTAGTATGGGGGTGGAAGAGCTAGGTGAATTGGGCATCACGGCAACGCCAGCCGAGCAGGTTAAGCGCCTTGCCTTACTCGCTCAGAGTGTGGGCATTGAGGGTGTAGTGTGCTCGGCTCAAGAAGCACAAATGCTGCGCCAGGCGTGTGGCGATGATTTTTTATTAGTAACCCCAGGCATTCGCCCCGCAGGTAGCCAAAAAGACGACCAAACACGCATTATGACGCCGCAAGAAGCGCAGCAAGCAGGCGTGAACTACATGGTAATTGGTCGTCCTATTACCCAGGCCGCTGAACCGAGCGCGGCGGCTTATCATATCCTTCAAAGTCTTCAGTAAATTGCTGACGTAATCTTCCTCTTTTAGCAGACATCGATTTTTTAGTGCTTAGCCTAAGCTGTGTTTACCCAGCACGGTAAACCTAGCTGGAGTGATTTTCTCAATGTTAAGGAGCACTACTATGATGCGTACGCACTTTATTTCAAAACTACGTTCTTGCTTTGCAGTAATGGTGTTATTGCTAGGGTTTGTTGCGCTGCCTGCCATGGCGGAGCCTGTGTTAGCGGCCAGTAAGCCCACTGTAAATATCAATACGGCCTCCGCACAGGAGCTGGCCGAGGGACTGGTTGGAGTGGGTCCAGCTAAAGCAGAAGCCATAGTGCAATATCGTGAGAAGCATGGCCCATTTGAGTCTGCTACTGACTTAGGTCAAGTTAAAGGGATAGGGCCAAGTACGTTAGAAAAGAACCTGCCTCACTTGGAGGTGCAGTAGTAATTTGGTGATGGAGCCTAGTTCACTAGGCTCCATCTTTCGCCCCTACATTGTGTAATGAGTCGATTTCAGCGAAAATAGCGCCTTTAACTTATGCCCTGCGAGCCGCTGAGTGGCTTGCCTCACCAATGTAGAATTCAATGGCCGACTCTAAATTTCTTCAAGAAGTAAATCGACGCAGAACCTTTGCAATTATTTCTCACCCCGATGCGGGTAAGACCACTATCACTGAAAAATTGCTGTTATACGGTAACCAAATCCAATTAGCAGGAGCGGTAAAAGGGCGCAAATCCGACCGCCATGCCACCTCAGATTGGATGGAGATGGAGAAAGAGCGTGGTATTTCTGTCACCACCTCGGTAATGCAGTTTCCCTACAAAAACGCCATGGTTAATTTGCTCGATACACCTGGGCACGCGGACTTCTCTGAAGATACCTACCGCACTCTAACGGCGGTGGATACCGCTTTGATGGTAATAGACTCGGGTAAAGGGGTGGAAGAAAGAACCATCAAATTGATGGAAGTGTGCCGTTTGCGTGATACACCTATTCTTACCTTTATTAACAAGCTCGACCGCGATGGCCGCGACCCTATAGAAGTGATGGATGAAGTGGAAGAGATACTGAATATTGAATG
>DAHVSB010000020.1 GCA_027324795.1 Alcanivoracaceae bacterium | reverse complement strand
CGGGCGGTGGCTATGCCGGCGGATCAAAAAGTGCTGCACGTGCTGCCCCAAGAATATGTGGTGGATAGCCAAGATGGTGTGCGTGAGCCCGCTGGCATGAGCGGAGTGCGCTTAGAAGCCCGTGTGCATTTGGTGAACTGCGCAGTGAATGCGGCGCAAAACATTGAGAAATGTGTGCGCCGCTGCAATTTGCAAGTGGAAGCGTTAATTCTTGAGCAACTTGCATCGAGCTATTCAGTACTCACAGAAGATGAGCGTGAACTTGGGGTGTGCCTAGTGGATATAGGCGGCGGCACCACTGATATTGCTATTTTCACTGATGGTGCTATTCGCTATACCGCCAATATCGCGGTGGCAGGCGACCACGTTACCAATGATATAGCCATGGCGTTGCGCACACCGAAGCAGCACGCCGACGAAATTAAAATGAAGTATGCCTGTGCTTTAACGTCCATGGTGGGAGCCGATGAAACTATTCAGGTGCCTTCAGTGGGTGAAAGACCGCCGCGCACTTTAAGCCGCGAAGTCTTAGCGCGGGTGGTGGAACCCAGGTATGAAGAAATATACAGCCTTATTTTGGCTGAAATTAAACGCAGCGGTTTCCATGACTTAATTCCTGGCGGCATCGTCCTTACAGGCGGTTCCTCCAAAATGGAAGGCGCCATCGAGTTGGCGGAAGAGGTGTTCCATATGTCTGTGCGCCAAGGCGTCCCACGCGGAGTGGCGGGGCTCACAGACGTGGTGAGTAACCCTATTTATGCCACCAGTGTTGGCTTATTGCTTTACGCTCAGCGCATGGAGCAAGAGGATAACTTCAACCTCGAAGTGGAAGAAACAGTACCACTGTTTGAGCGCGTTAAAACGTGGTTTAAAAATACATTTTAAGACAATAGTGCTTCACTGCCCCAAGCAGTGAAGCCCACAGCGTTTTCGGTGGGGCTCTAGCCACACTGAGACAGGCAGTAACACAGGGAAAATGGGAGATAACAATGCAATTTACACTCGAAGAAAACATCGTAAATGGTGCGGTTTTGAAAGTGATTGGCGTAGGTGGCGGCGGCGGTAACGCTGTTGATCACATGGTGCGCTCCAATGTGGAAGGCGTGGATTTTGTGTGCGCCAACACAGATGCGCAGGCACTGCGTCATTCCTCAGCTTCAACCGTAATTCAATTAGGCAAAAATGGTCTCGGCGCGGGCGCAAACCCTGAAGTGGGCCGCGAAGCAGCACTGGAAGAGCGTGATCGCATTGCAGAATTGCTGCAAGGCGCCGATATGGTGTTCGTAACAGCTGGTATGGGTGGCGGTACTGGTACAGGTGCTGCGCCTGTGGTAGCGGAAATCGCAAAAGAGCTCGGCATTCTAACCGTTGCTGTGGTGACCAAGCCTTTCCCCTTTGAGGGCAAGCGCCGAATGAAGGCCGCCGAAGATGGTATCACCGCGCTACGCGAGCACGTGGATTCCTTAATCACCATTCCTAACGAAAAGTTGGAAGCGGTGTTGGGCCACGAAGTCACCTTGCTTGAGGCCTTTGATGCGGCTAACAACGTATTGCAAAACGCAGTGTGTGGCATCGCCGATATCATTATTAAGCCAGGTATGATCAACGTGGACTTTGCCGACGTACGCACAGTGATGAGCGAAATGGGCCTTGCCATGATGGGTACTGGCTTGGCACGTGGCGAGAACCGTGCGGAAGAGGCGGCAAGAATGGCGATTTCCAGCCCCTTGCTTGAAGACGTAGATCTTGCTGGTGCACGCGGTATTTTAATCAACATCACGGCTAACGAAAGTCTAAGCCTCGGTGAATTTAACCGTGTGGGTGATGTGATTAACGAGCTCGTGGATGAAGATGCCCAAGTGATTGTGGGAACGTCCGTCAATCCCGATATGAATGAAGACCTTTCAGTGACCGTGGTGGCCACAGGTATTGGTCAGCGTGTGGCGGGACCTGTGGCGGTGCCAAGCCCACAAACGCGCCATCGCCCATTAATGGCCGATGGACGTCCAGACTATAAAACCTTGGCAATCCCCACCTATGCAAGAACAGGCGAAGGTGGTGCCGAGCAAGAAGCACCCCAACGCAGAGCAGCAGGGAGTGATACGCACGAGTACATGGATATCCCCACTTTTTTACGCCGCCAAGCGGATTAAAGAAGCTAGCGGAACAAACTCTGTGAACTGCCAAACCAAGGCGCTTTATATGTTTTCACTATGAGAGCACTGAAGCGCCTTAGCTAGAGGCTATCGGTTCACTTTGCTAGGATAGGTATGTCTATTAATTTGCGTTTTTTGATGATCAAAAGTGCAACGTAAAAAGTGATGAGAACATGATTAAGCAGCGTACGCTCAAAAACCCAGTCCGTGCTACAGGAGTGGGGTTGCATAGCGGTGAGAAAATCTACCTGGCTGTGCTGCCTGCGCCTGTGGATACAGGAATAGTGTTTCGGCGCACCGATGTGACGCCAATGGTGGATATCCCTGCCACAGCGCAGAGTGTGGGTGAAACAACCTTATCTTCCACCATTGTTAAAGATGGTGTGAAGGTCAGCACGGTGGAGCATTTAATGTCTGCCTTGGCTGGCTTGGGCATTGATAATGCCATTGTTGAGCTCGACGCCGCAGAAGTACCTATTATGGATGGTAGCGCTGGGCCCTTTGTGTTTTTGCTACAATCCGCAGGATTAATAGAGCAAGAAGCTGCCAAAAAATATATTCGCATTAAGCGTCCTATCAGTGTTAGTGATGGCGATAAAACCGCTGCTTTCTTGCCTTTTGAAGGGTTCAAAATAACCTTTAGTATCGATTTTGATCACCCCGTGTTTGAGCATCAAGTGAAAGAAGCCACTGTGGATTTTTCCTCCACCTCCTTTGTGCATGAAGTGGCACAAGCAAGAACCTTTGGCTTTATGCGCGATATTGAGTATCTGCGCTCGCAAAACCTAGCGCTAGGTGGAAGCGTAGATAATGCCATTGTGGTGGATGATGACCGCATTTTGAACGAAGGCGGTTTGCGGTTTGAGGATGAGTTTGTCAAGCACAAGATATTAGACGCTATCGGTGACTTATACCTTGTGGGTCACAGTTTGATTGGTGAATTTATCGCTCACAAATCCGGCCATGCATTGAATAATCAATTGGTGCGTAAATTGCTGAGCGAACGGGATGCTTGGGAGTTTGTTACCTTCGAAGATGCTGAGCAGGCCCCAATTTCTTACGTTCAGCCCGAATAGCAATTTAAATTTTCCCTGTGTACCCAAGGTTGCCATCTGTTGGCAAACTTGGGTTTTTTATTGGTGGAAAAAGAAAGACTCTTAAGGCGCATTACGAGGCATTGCTGGCTAAACGCAATAGCGCAGCTTGCAAGCCAGGGTGCTGTATAGAGGCAGCGGTATCGCGCAGTACTTGAGCTGAGGCTTCGCAGAGCGTTGCTTGGGGCAACTGAGTAGTGGTGCGTTGAGCACTTATTTCTACACGGGCCACTTTCACATACCATTCATTGAGACCGGCTTGCTTGGCAAGTCTAGGAGCGTGGAAACGCAAGATTTGTGCCACAGCATTGTTTGCGGCTACTAGCACCAGCACATGTTCATCTTGAAAAGCTTGGGCATGTTCTTTGAGGGCAGGCGGCAAGGATAGGCGCAGCGGCTTTGCAGAGGATTGATGATTTTTTTCTGCCTCGCTAGCAGCTTTGGCAAAATGCTTCAGCCTAGTGTGGGCGTTAACAATGTGCTGAATTTTGCGCGGACCAATTGCCTTAGCCATAACATTTCTTTAGTATGTTGTGAATTTGTGGTTAAAATATGTAAAACCGATGTTGGCGCTCAGTTAACACTTATCTTTATTTGCACTAGAGAGCACCCGGAATTATGAGACTAATCATTATAAATGCCAAGGGATACGATACACACACCCTTGAGCTAAATAAAACTTGGCTTGCTGGCTTAGCTGCGTTACTGGTAACTGTGCCTATTATGCTTGGTGTTAGCGCTTATTTGCTAGCAACCTTATTCAGCGACACTGTGGTGGACAGTAGCGTGGCCGCAAAATGGGAGCAGCAGCTCACAGAGCAAAAAGAGCAGCTCGAGCTAGTTAACACGAAAGCAGAAGTACATTTAAATGCCCTCACCGCGCGGTTAGGTGCCTTGCAAGCCCAGCTGCTCCGCGTGGATGCCTTGGGGGAGCGGCTGGTTGACATAGCAGGTATTGATTCCGATGAGTTTGATTTTAACTTAGTGCCTGCAGTGGGTGGCCCTGAGCCCAATGACGTGGATTTATCAGTGGCCTACCAACCTCCCAGCTTTAGCAGTGCCTTGGACGAGTTAGACCAAACGCTTGCTAATCGCGAACACCAGCTACGGATACTCGAATCTTTATTAGATAACCGCCGTTCAGTGGCTGATACCTCGGTGGCCGGACGCCCAATTACTAAAGGCTGGCTATCCTCGCGCTTTGGCCAACGCACTGACCCCTTTACTGGTCGCCTAACCATGCACAGAGGGGTTGATTTTGCCGCTAAAGAAGGATCCGACGTGATAGCCACAGGTGCAGGCCTAGTCACTTTTGCTGGCAATCGCTGGGGCTACGGAAACCTAGTGGAAATTAATCACGGTAACGGCTTGGTCACGCGCTATGCGCATTTAAAAGAAATAGTGGCACAAAAAGGTGATATTGTGAAAGCCAATGACGTCATTGGTATTGTTGGCTCCACAGGCCGCTCCACCGGCCCTCATGTACACTACGAAGTTCTCAGAAATGGCCATCAAGTGAATCCAGCGGCCTATATCGCTAAAGCGCGTCAATAAATGTGTTATTGTACCCCTCTTTAAGGTTGATAAGAGGGGTAATTGCCCCCACTTCCTCCCTATTGCCTGGCAGATAAAACAGTTAGAATACGGCTGTTTTTTTGTATTTGTTTAATTATTCATAATAAGTAGCGGGTCTTTCATGCTTGCAAAAATTTTTGGTAGTAAGAATAAGCGCGAACTCAAGCGCATGGGTCGAATTGTTAATGAGATTAATAAAATTGGCGAAGGCTTAACCGAACTCTCGGATGAAGAGTTGCAAGCATATACCCCAACATTTCAGCAACAGTTCCGTGACGGGCGCAGCCTCGATGAAATCTTGCCTGAAGCCTATGCAGTGGCCCGTGAAGCCAGTACCCGAGTGATGGGGATGCGTCATTTTGATGTTCAGCTTTTGGGTGGTATTGCTCTGCACGAGGGGCGCATTGCTGAAATGCGCACAGGTGAAGGTAAAACCCTAACTGCAACCTTGCCGGTGTACTTAAATGCGTTATCAGGCAAAGGTGTTCATGTGGTTACCGTGAACGATTACCTCGCTGAACGTGACGCCAACTGGATGCGCCCCTTGTATGAATTTTTAGGGCTGAGCGTGGGTATTATTAAATCCCAACAGCCCACCGAGGAAAAGCGTGACGCTTATTTGGCCGACATCACCTACGGTACCAACAACGAGTACGGCTTTGATTATTTACGCGACAACATGGCGTTCCGCTTAGAAGACAAGGTACAACGAGAGTTGAACTACGCGCTAGTGGACGAAGTGGACTCTATTCTTATTGATGAGGCCCGTACGCCGCTTATTATTTCAGGGCCAGCCTCTGATAGTTCAGAGCTCTATATCGCCATTAACAAGCTAATCCCTCAGCTTAAAAAAGCAGAAATGGAGGAGGGCGACAAGGAGCCCCGCACCGATGGTGACTACACCATTGATGAAAAAAACCGCCAAGTAGAACTCACCGAGCAAGGCCACGAAAACATCGAGCGATTGCTGACCCAGATTGGTCTACTTGGTGAAGGCGACAGCTTATATTCAGCCCAAAGCTTAAACCTGTTGCACCACGTACATGCGGCGCTGAAGGCGAATATTTTATTTGAACGGGATCGTGATTACATTATTCAAGACGGGCAAGTGGTGATCGTAGACGAGCACACGGGCCGTACCATGCCTGGTCGTCGTTGGAGTGAAGGTATTCACCAAGCCGTGGAAGCCAAAGAAAATCTACACATCCAACAAGAAAATCAAACGCTAGCCTCCACCACTTTCCAGAACTATTTCAGGCTATACAACAAACTAGCGGGGATGACGGGTACCGCTGATACGGAAGCCCCTGAGTTTATGCAGATTTATGGCCTTGATGTGGTGGTAATCCCCACCCATAGGCCGCTTGCCCGTGTGGACCATAACGACCTTGTGTATCTCACCAAAGAAGACAAGTACAAGGCGATTGTCGCGGCGATAAAAGCGGCGGTGGAAAAGGGCGCACCCGTGTTAGTGGGAACGGCCACCATTGCCAGCTCAGAGCACCTTTCGCAACGTTTGCGCCAAGAAAAGATAGAGCACAAGGTGCTTAACGCTAAGTTTCACGAGCAAGAAGCGCAAATCATCGCCCAAGCGGGGCGTCCAGGCGTAGTAACTATTGCCACGAATATGGCAGGCCGAGGCACTGATATTGTGCTAGGCGGTAACCCAGAAGAAATGATTGCAGGGCTTGATAATCCCACCGAGGAGCAGATTCAAGCCATTCGCGAGCAATGCGCTAAGGACCAAGAGTTCGTTAAACAAGTGGGTGGTCTGCATATTATCGGTACAGAACGCCACGAGTCTCGCCGGATTGATAACCAGTTGCGTGGCCGTGCGGGTCGCCAAGGTGACCCAGGTGATACACGTTTCTTTCTTTCCATGGATGATGATTTGATGCGCATTTTTGCCTCCGACCGAGTGCGCAATATGATGCGTAATTTAGGGTTGCGTGATGGCGAGGCCATCGAGCATCGCTGGATATCTCGCGCTATCGAAAATGCCCAACGCAAAGTGGAAGGCCGTAACTTTGATATCCGTAAAAACCTGCTCGAATACGATGACGTGGCCAATGAGCAACGTAGTATTATTTACAAGCAGCGCAATGAGATTTTAAGCTCCGAGGATTTAAGTGAGAGCGTGAAGGCGATTCGCCATGATGTAGTGCAAGAAGTGGTGCATGCCTTTATGCCGCCAGGAACCGTAGAAGAGCAATGGGATGTGCCCGCTCTTGAAAAGGCCATTGCCACAGATTTTCACTTGCAGCTTAATATTGCCGCGGCGCTCGAAGAAGATATTAATCTGCATATCGAAGACGTGTGCAATATGGTGCACGAGGCACTGGTGGAGAATTACGAGCGCAAGGAAGCTGAGGTTGAAGCAATGGGCATTTCCCTGCGCAAGGTGGAGCAGCACATGATGCTACAAGTGCTCGACCGCCACTGGAAAGAGCACTTGGCTAACATGGACCATTTGCGTCAAGGCATCCACTTACGCGGCTATGCCCAACGTAACCCCAAGCAAGAGTACAAGCTTGAAGGTTTTGAGCTCTTCCAAACCATGTTGAACGAAATTGAGCACGAATTTATTCGCGTGATGAGCACCTTGGAACTACGCACCGACGATGAAGAGCGTTTGGAACAACAACGCGCCGAAGAGGCACGCCGCCAAGCTGAGCGCATACAAACTCAGGTGGCTGCTATGGCGGGAGAAGAAGCGCCCGCCGAGGCCGCTCCGGTGGCGCAGCAGCCGGTGGTGCGAGAGGGTCGTAAGATAGGTCGCAACGAGCCCTGCTGGTGTGAGTCAGGTAAAAAATACAAGCATTGTCATGGCAAATTAAATTAGAGGTGGTGATGAGCCTTTTCCCTGTGGCGGGTTTCCGCTTAGCGGCAGAATGTGCAGGCATAAAAAAAGCAAACCGGCGTGATTTAGTGTTGATGGCCTTGGGTGAGAGCAGCCGCACCGCCGCTGTTTTTACCCAGAATCGCTTTTGTGCTGCCCCAGTGGTGATAGCTAAGCGTCACCTCTCACAAGCGCGCCCTAAATATTTGCTAGTGAATACGGGCGTAGCCAATGCGGGCACGGGTGTAGAGGGCGAAAACCGCGCGCTGCAAACCTGCCAATTAGTTGCAGAGGCGGCAGGGTGCCAACCAGAAGAAGTGCTACCCTTCTCCACAGGGGTGATTGGTGAGCTGTTTGAATTAGCCCCTTTTTCTACCCATATTCCCTTGGCCCTTAAGGGCTTAGATGAACAACAGTGGGCGCAAGCTGCAGAGGGTATCATGACCACGGATACCCGCCCGAAAGCGGCAAGCCGTCAAGTACTTATTAAAGGCCAAAGGGTTACTATCACAGGCATCTCAAAAGGTGCGGGCATGATTAAGCCGAACATGGCCACCATGCTTGCTTTTATTGCCACCGATGTGGCCTTGCCACAAGCATTGCTAGATGAATGGGTAGTGAAGCTTGCTGATGCATCTTTCAACCGCATTACCATCGATGGTGATACCTCCACCAATGATGCTTGTGTGCTAGTGGCTACAGGTGAATCAGGTGTTGATCTGCACGCGACTGATGCTGAAGCAGAAAGCTTTTATCAGGCCCTCGAAGCCGTTTTTGTGGAGTTAGCGCAGGCCATAGTGCGCGATGGCGAAGGAGCTACCAAGTTTGTCACCATTGAGGTGAAAGGGGCTGCCACAGCGGCTGATGCCAGAACCGTGGCCGAAACCGTTGCCCATTCCCCACTAGTAAAAACCGCCTTATTTGCCTCTGACCCAAACTGGGGTCGTATTTTGGCAGCGGTGGGCCGCGCCCCCATCAATCATTTAGAGGTGGATAAGGTAAGCATTTGGTTAGGCGATGTGGCCATTGTGGAACAGGGTAGTGTGGCGACGAGTTATACTGAAGAACAAGGTGCAGCGGTAATGGCACAGGCGGATATCCTCATAACCATCACCCTCGGTGAGGGCGAAGGTCAAAGCACGGTGTGGACCTGTGACTACAGTTATGACTATGTAAAGATTAACGCTGAATACCGCTCTTAAAATGCCGACTGCCAATGCCGCTACCTTAAATGTGGTAGCGGCCATTATCCATAATCACAAACAGCAGGTGCTGTTAACTTATCGCCATGCTAAGCAGCATCAAGGGGAGCGATGGGAATTTCCTGGTGGCAAGGTAGAAGCTAAGGAGTCCCTCAGCGAAGCCTTGACGCGCGAGCTAAATGAAGAGCTGGGCATTACACCCACCCATTTTACCCCTTTCTTAACCCTGACTTACGCTTACCCAGAACGGGTTGTGAGATTGCACTTTTATGATGTGTGGCAGTTTGCAGGTGAGCCACAGGCGCGTGAAGGGCAGCCCATGAAGTGGTGGCCCTTAACGGCATTGCCTCGCTTGCCTTTTCCCGATGCCAATGTGCCAGTGGTCCGAGCGTTACAATTGCCGGAGCAATGGTTTGTGCTCACAGCGCCTGCCAGTGAAGCACAACAGCAGTTAAAGCAAGTGCTGAGTGATAAGAAGGTCGGCGGAGTCTATCTCAGAGGAGATTATTCAGAAACACTGCTCGAGGGTCTTTTGTTGTTATGCGAGCACGCAAATTGTTTGTCTTTGTTGCCTGTACGCAATGCGGCGCAACTAGAATTGGCACTATCGAGAGCAGCGCGTTTAGGTGCTTCAGGAGTACACCTGCCCGAACGTATTGCCAACCAAGTGACCACATTGCCAACCAGCCCATTACTATATTCCATGGCCTGCCACACAGATAAAAGTCTGCAGCAGGCTGAGCGTTTAGGAGTGGATATGGCGTTTTTGTCGCCCGTAAAGCGCACCAGCTCACACATAGAAGTGGAGCCTTTAGGGTGGCCACGGTTTGCCCAGTGGGCGCAACAAGTGGCCATTCCTGTTTACGCGCTAGGTGGTCTTGACCCTCTTGATTTAGCAACTGCTCGCGCCAATGGCGCTCGAGGCATCGCCGGTATTAGCGGCTTTTTGCGCTAAATATCCTCATCGTCGTAGGTGGGGTCACCTGGAATACGGTGGTTTTCTGCGGCCCAGTCACCAAAGTCGATAAGCTTGCAGCGCTCAGAGCAAAAGGGGCGCCATGGGTTATCGCTGCGCCACTGTACGGGCTTTTGGCATTGTGGGCAGGGCAGAATTCGTGCGGTGCTATCAGTGCTATGACTCATGGTGTTGGGCGATACGTAAATAGTTAAGGTGTTGTTGGTGAAGGTTTTGGTGCAAGGCGGCTAGCGAGCCCGTGTTGCTAATAATATCGTGGGCGCGTGCCAACTTATCTTGACGGGGCATTTGCGCCGCCATAATTGATTTAACCTGTTTCTCGGGCACCCCGTCGCGTGCCGTGGTACGGGCGATTTGAATTTCCTCGGGCACATCAATAAGCAGTACACGTTTTACCATTTGATGCTGGCTTGTTTCGAGTAAAAGCGGCGAAGCAAGTACAGAGTAAGGGCTAGTGGCGGCTTGCAGTTGCGCAATGATAGCTGCGCCGATGGCGGGGTGAGTAATTTGTTCGAGGATTTTCCGTTGTTCAGGATTGGCGAATACAATGTCGCGTAGCGTGGCGCGGTCTAAGTGGCCGCTGGGAAGAATCACTTCACGGCCAAAGTGGGCTTCAATTTGAGCGAGGGCTGGCTGCCCAGGTTCCACCACCTCCCGTGCCACCACATCCGCATCCACAATGGTGATGCCAAGGCTAGCGAGGTAGTCTGAAGCTGCGGTTTTGCCGCTGCCAATGCCGCCAGTGAGACCCACAATAAGTGCCATTAAAAACGTGCCATTTGCAAGTAAGCGTTAACAATTACCTCACCCCAGAGCAGTGCAATCAGACCTGCACCAGCTAGATAGGGGCCAAAGGGAATACCTTGGTCACGTTTTACCACACCAGTGGCCAATAGCAAACCGCCCACCACAGCACCAACTAAAGAGGACAGCAAAATCACTAAAGGAAGGTATTGCCAACCAAGCCAAGCGCCTAATGCGGCAAGGAGTTTGAAATCTCCGTAACCCATGCCTTCTTTACCGGTTAGCAGCTTGAAGGCCCAATAGAGGCTCCATAGCGACAAATACCCCACAGCCGCACCAAGAACTGCGTCAGGGAGGGCTACAGGTGAAATACCCGCCCAAGCGGCCATGATGCCAAGCCATAATAATAAGTAATTAAGGGAGTCAGGAAGCAGCGTGGTGTCAAAGTCAATCATGGCCAGGGCGATCAGTAGCCACACAGCCACCAACACAGTGCCCAGCCAAAAGCCAAAGCCGAAGTGCCACGCACAATAAGCACTGATAACACCTGTAAATAATTCCACCAGTGGGTAGCGCAAACTGATTTTAGTTTGGCATTGATGGCACTTGCCTTTCAGCAGCAGCCAGCTGACTACAGGAATATTATGGTACCAGGCGATGGGGGCTTCACACTGGGGGCAGCGTGAAGCGGGAGACACGATGGAAATAGAAGGCTCATCTTCAGCAGGTAACTCTAGAATGTCACGTGCTTCGCGACGCCAATTACTCATCATGGCAGCTGGCGTGCGGTAAATAACAACATTTAAAAAGCTCCCCACCAGTAGCCCTAACACTAAAGTGCACAATATGAGGGCGGTGGGAGATTGAGCAAGCAAATCTAGAAAAGACATTAGCCCACCACATCGCCCATTTGGAAAATGGGGAGGTACATGGCGATAATGAGGCCACCTACTACCACACCTAAGAAGCTCATAATTAATGGTTCCATCATGCTGGTGAGGCCATCCACCGCATCATCTACTTCGTTTTCGTAGTGTTCGGCTACCTTGGCTAGCATTTCATCTAGTGCACCGGACTCTTCCCCGATGGCCGTCATTTGCAGCGCTAAGCTCGGAAAAATACCCGATGAGCGCATGGCAAATTGTAGCTGCACACCTGTGGCTACTTCGTCTTTAATGCGATAAACCGCTTCGCGGTAAACTGAGTTACCCGTGGCACCTGCACAAGCATCAAGAGCATCAATTAATGGCACCCCAGCGGAGAAGGTGGTGGAGAGGGTGCGAGCGTAGCGAGCCACGGTGGATTTATAGGTAATGTCCCCCACAATGGGCAGCTTTAGTAGGACTTTATCCACTTGGTCTGCAAAGGCTTTTGAGCGCTTCTTGGTTTCGAGAAAAGCAACAACAATAGCAATAATACCGAGCAGAATAAAAATGCCATTAGTCTGCAAAGCTTGGGAGATATTCACAACAAACTGAGTGGGTGCCGGCAATTCAGCGCCGAAACCTTCGAAGAGCTCTTGGAAGGTGGGTACTACTTTCAATAGCAAAATAACAGTAACGATTGCTGCCACCGCCAAAACAGTGATGGGGTATTTCATGGCGCTTTTGATTTTAGATTTTAGTGCTTCTGATTTCTCTTTATACACAGCCACGCGATCAAGCATGGTTTCAAGGGCACCAGATTGCTCCCCCGCCTCAATTAAACTACAAAATAAATCGTCGAATAAGAGCGGGTGGCCGCGCAAGGCAGAGGCAAAAGTACCCCCAGCTTCGACATCATTTTTAATTTTTAGCACCACATCCTTCATGCTGGGGTTGTCTAGGCCATCGGCAACAATTTCAAAGGATTGCACTAAAGGAACACCGGCCTTCATCATGGTGGCCATTTGGCGTGTAAAAATGGCCACATCAGCAGGTGTGACTTTCTTTTTGCCGCCAAGCAGCGATAGCTGGCTCTTTTTCACTACTTTAGTGGGAGTAATGCCTTGGCGACGCAGTTCAGCACGAGCTAGGGCACTGTTTAGAGCGAGCATTTCCCCCTTAATTTTTTGCCCCCGTTTATCTTTACCTTCGTAATTAAACGTTACCTTTTCTTCTTGTTTCTGCTTTTTAGCCATGCGATTACCCTGAAGTCACGCGGTTAATTTCTTCTAAGCTAGTGACGCCCTGCATCACTTTGAGTAAACCAGAGCGGTAAATATCGTTAAAACCCTCGGCGCGGCACTGATCGGCAATATCCATGGAGTTACCTTCTTCCATGATAATGCGTGCAATGGCATCGGTGATTTTTACCACTTCATAAATCCCCACGCGCCCCTTATAGCCATTGTTGCAATTATCACAGCCCTTGGGCGCATATACAGTAAAGCCTGTTTTTAAGTCCTCGTCTGTGAAGCCGAACTCACGCAGAGACTTTTCTGGAATATCTGCCTCTTCTTTGCAGTCATTACACAAACGGCGCGCGAGGCGCTGAGCAATAATGAGAATGACCGACGTGGCGATGTTAAATGAAGGCACCCCCATGTTGCGCAGTCGCGTTAGGGTTTCTGGCGCGCTATTGGTGTGCAACGTGGAAAGTACCAAGTGGCCTGTTTGGGCAGCGGCTACCGCGATATTGGCGGTTTCTAGGTCACGAATCTCACCCACTAAAATAACATCAGGATCCTGACGCAAGAAGGCTTTTAGTGCGGCAGCAAAATCCATCCCTTGACGGGGGTTTACGTTAACCTGGTTAACCCCTTCTAGGTTGATTTCCACTGGGTCTTCAGCGGTGGAAATATTGCGCTCTGGGGTGTTTAAAATATTTACCCCAGTGTACAGCGATACGGTTTTACCTGAACCGGTTGGGCCTGTTACTAGCACCATGCCCTGTGGTTTGTGCAAGGCTTCGAGGTATAACTCTTTTTGATCGTCCTCGTAGCCTAGGACATCAATACCTAGCTTGGCACTGTCCGAATCAAGAATACGAAGTACGATTTTTTCGCCAAACAAAGTGGGACAAGTGTTTACCCGAAAGTCGATGCTTTTGCTGCGGGATACTCGTAGTTTGATACGGCCGTCTTGGGGGACGCGGCGTTCAGAGATATCAAGTTGCGCCATCACCTTTAATCGAGCGGCTATTTTGTTGGCGCTGCTCACAGGTGGGCTGGTGATTTCGCGCAAAATACCATCTTGACGGAAACGAACGCGATAGTTTCTTTCATAGGGCTCAAAGTGTAAGTCAGAGGCCCCCATTTTAATGGCATCAAGCAATAACTTGTTTACAAAACGAACAATAGGCGCATCATCGGCGCCATCTGCGGTGTCTTCTTGAGCATCGCTTTCGCTAGCATCAATATCAATGTTTTCGAGGTCATCGTCCAACCCCTTAAAGGCAGCGCCCGCTGCTTCGCTGAGGATAGCTTCGATCATGGAGTTTAGCTTATCCACTTCCACCACTATGGTTTGAATTGTTAAACCAGTGTTGAAGCGAATTTCCTCTAGCGCGCGGAGATCTGTGGGGTCGCACATGGCCACAAACAAGCGGCTGCCACGTTTGAACAAAGGCAGCACGCGATGGCGCTCGATAAGTTTGTTATCGACTAAATCTTTAGGAAGATAATCTGGGTTAAAAGCACTTAAATCAAAAACGGGATCGCCAAACTCTTCTGCAACAGCACTGGCCACCACAGAGGCGGGTACTATTTTTTTCTCTACAAAATGATTGATGATGTTGGTTTTTGCTTCGCGGCTTGCTTGTACGGCTTTTATTGCTGCTTCTTCAGATAGGGCGTTGTTTTGTACCAAGCGGCGCGCTAGGCCTGTGAGTGCGACGGACATACGAGACGGCTTCCCCAGATAGAATGTTGCTCTAATGTTTGTTTTCGTTAAACGAGTTGGGCTCTGTGCTTTACTTTCAATAGGTTAGAGAGCCCTGTGCCGTTAGTTTTATACTAAGGACTAACGTTTTACTATCCGAGAAACTGTACACGTAATAGTAAAACCTTGCCATAGGCCTGCAGAGTATAAGCCCAAAGAATGTGTAATTTGTGAACTCGCTTATACAGTAACACCTAAATCCATGGTCAGAGCATTGAACTTGATAATAATCAACGGGAGTTGATGCCATGATTGAGTTTCCTCTGGTTGTTTTTCAAAATACGAAATCATTCTCAGTTGCGTTCATAGTAATCAAGCCACGATGAGGGAGTTTTGATGGGATACTTAATGTTTAAGCATGCGCACATGGCGATGGCATTTGCCACCTTGGCGCTGTTTGTGGGGCGTGGTTTGCATCGGTTAGTCATGGAGCCGAAAACAGTGGGTCCTGTGCAAAAAAGCTTTAACTATATGAGCTATGGCGTGGACATTTTATTGCTGGTGTTGGGGCTGTATTTATTAACGGTGTGGGCAGCAACCGATGCGCCTTTAATGTGGGTGGGCGCCAAGTTGATTTTTTTGGTGCTATATATCGCTGTGGGTGTGTTTGCGTTCCGGCCCGTATTACCAAAGCCATACCGATGGCTGTGCTTCTCTTTAGCGGTATTGCTGTGGGTGTTAATGTATAAAACCGCTAAGCTTAAAGTGCCTTTTTGGCAATGGTTTGGTTGATGTGGCAGGAGGCGTAGAGATGACAATATCGGAGAGTGATAAATTATTTTTAACGCGTTGCGTTGATTTGGCGCAGCAAGCGTTAAATGCGGGTGACGAACCCTTTGGTTCTGTGTTGGTGCTTGATGGCGAGATTATCTATGAAGACCGCAACCGCGTGGGAGGAGGTGACCATACGCAACATCCTGAATTTGCCATCGCGCGCTGGGCGGCCACTCATCTTAGTCCAGAACAGCGAGCTCAAAGCGTGGTCTATACCTCCGGCGAGCATTGCCCTATGTGTGCTGCCGCCCATGGTTGGGTGGGGCTAGGGCGGATTGTGTTTGCGAGCTCTGCGGCACAATTACAGCAGTGGCTGCAAGAACTTGGTGCACCCCAGGCGCCCATTACCATGCTGCCTGCCAAGGAAATAGTGCCCACCATCGACATTGTTGGGCCAGTGCCCGAGTTTGCGCAGCAAGTAAAAGCGCTGCATCAGGCTCGCCGTTTTTAGAGAACTTGGCAGCAAGGGGTGCTTTGCGGCATGCTGTAGTTAACGCTGAAAACGTTTTAATAATATAAGAAAGAGGTGCAACATGATGAGATCACCGGTTCGCATGACTAATCTATTTTTACAGCTGGGCTTGGACGCTAGCCCAGAAGCCATCGAAAGGTTTATTGCCGAGCACCAAATCCCTCCCAGTGCTAACTTTTTAGAAGCTGAGTTTTGGAATGACGCTCAGCGACAACTGCTTACAGAGTGGCTTAACTCAGACGGTGAGTGGTCACTGATTGTGGATCAACTTAGCGAAGCGTTGCGCTGTGAACAAAAAGGCTGTGATTAGTACTTAAGGGCTGCTTGATTAAGCGAGCAGCCCGCTTTATATTTCGCAACCTAAGTCAATGTTTTCTTACCTATTTGCTCTACACTTAGCCGACGTTTCGGTATCACCAATATCGCAAACAAAGTGAATTTGATTTAAGTCTGTTGACTTGAGGGTGAAGTGTGCTATTTTTTAGCTCTTAACTGAGAATCGTTTTCATTTGTATTTATGGATGCTTTCTCAGCCTTCTAATTGTTTTGAGGAAATATGTATGACTAATGGCATCAAGCGTTTTGCCAAGTTAAGCGCAGCAGCGATTGCAGCAGCCATGATGATGACGGCAGTGCCAGCTTCTGCTGATCTTGTGATTTACAGCGGCCAACACAAGAGCGCCACTATTGCTATGCTCGAAGCCTTTACTGAAGAAACCGGTATTAAGGTAAATACCCGAGAAGGTTCGAGTAACGAGCTCGCCCACCAAATTGTGGAAGAGGGCAAGCGCTCTCCAGCCGATATTATTTATACCGAAGAATCCACTCCCCTTATTATGTTGGCAAACAAAGGCTTGTTAGAGCCCATCAGCCAAGCGGCGCTAGATAATATTCCCAAAGAGTACCGCGCAGAGGATGGCAGCTGGGTGGGCTTGTTAGCGCGTTCCCGAGTTCTCGCTTATAACAAGAATATGATCACCGAAAAAGAACTGCCCACTTCTGTTTTAGACCTAGTAAAACCCGAGTGGAAGAATAAATTTGCTTTTGTAAAAACCAGCGGTGCTTTCCAAGTGCAGCTATCAGCCATGATCAAGCTTGAAGGCCGTGATGCGGCTAAAGCCTGGCTTGAAGGCTTGAAAAAGAATGGCAAAGTGTATCGCCACAACAAAGCTGCGCTTGATGCGGTGGAGCGCGGTGACATCGCCTTCGCCATGATTAATAACTATTACTGGGACAAAATGGCCAGAGAAGTGGGCGTAGATAACTTAAACTCGCGCTTATACTTTATGGGCACCCATGATTTAGGTGATTTGGTTACCGTATCTGGCGCTGCAATACTAAAAACCAGTAAAAACAAAGAAGAAGCACAAGCCTTTATGGAATTTGCCACAGGTGAAAAAGGTCAAGCTATCCTTACAGAAATGAGTGCCCAATACCCAATGAACCCCAAGGTGGGCACTAAGGGACTTAAGCCTTTTTCCGAGTTAACCCCTCCAAATGGCACCCTGGATTTAGGCGAATACAGTGACGGTAAGGCGGCCATCGAGCTGTTACAAGAAGTTGGCCTCCTCTAATACCCTAACGCAAGCCCCTTTTCCCGCAAGCATCAAACCTAAAATACCCAAGGGTTTGGTGCTTGCGGTTTTGCTATTGGCAGCACTAAGTAGCTTGCCGGTGCTGTATGTTATTTTACGCGCTCAAGATGCGGGGTGGGCCTATTCAGCAGAATTGCTGCTCCGCCCAAGGATCTTTGAACTACTGGTTAATACTTTAAAATTAGCCGCTGGCGCCACATTGCTGAGTTGTTTAATTGGGGTGACCACAGCATGGCTAGTGGAGCGCAGTGATTTATCTTACCGCAAGGTATGGAACGCCATTGTGACGCTTCCTTTCGCAGTGCCAGCCTTTATTAGTGCCTATAGTTGGATTTCGGTATTTCCTCGATTAGAAGGCTTCTATGGCGCTGTCTTGGTCCTCACGTTCAGTAATTTCCCTTTAGTGCACCTACCTGTGGCGGCGGCATTAAGAGGCATGGATCCTGCCCTTGAAGAAACCTCGCGTTCACTAGGCTTTGGGCGCATTGCAACCTTCTTTAAAGTGGTGTTGCCGCAATTAAAAGTTGCGATCCTTGGCGGTGGTATCCTAATCGCCCTGCATATGCTCGCTGAGTTTGGCGCGCTCTCGTTTCTTAATTACGAAACCTTTACCACCGCTATTTTTGATCAATACTATGTGGCGTTTAATAGCGCCGCCGCCGCCATGATGACGCTGGTGTTATTGCTTTTATGCATGGGCATGTTGTTTTTGGAGTTTCTAATTCGAGGCCGCGGTTATTACGCCACTGAGCGCAAAGGGTCACCAGGCGAGATTGAGTTAGTGGCGTTGGGCAAATGGAAACCCGTTGCTCTTTTGTTTTTGGTGTTGCTTACCATTATGGCGGCTGGAGCACCCTTAGGAATTATTACTTATTGGTTGCTGGTGGGTTCCTCCGCCGCATTGGATTTGCCTGATTTGCTAAACACCCTACAAATTACCCTGTCGTTTGGTTTGGGTGGCTCAGTGTTGGCAGTGATATTTGCTTTGCCTTTGGTGTTTTTAGCAGTGCGTTATCAAGGCAAATTTGCCACCCTTGCCGATAGAATCCCTTATTTTATTCATAGCTTGCCAGGCATAGTGGTGGGTTTGACCTTGGTGTTTTTTGCGGTGCGCTATGCCTTTGTGCTCTATCAAACCGTGCCTTTATTGTTGATTGGCTATGCCATGCTGTTCTTGCCCATGGCACAATCTGCTATTCGTGCAGCGTTAGTGCAGGTGTCGCGGCAGTTAGAAGAGGTGGCTTTATCCCTTGGCAAAAATGCGCTAAGTGTTTTTATGCGGATTACATTGCCTTTAATTGCACCCGGTGTGGGCGCAGGGTTGGCATTAGTGTTTTTGCAAATTATGAAAGAACTAACAGCCACCTTGTTACTGCGCCCTAGTGGTGTGGATACCTTGGCCACAAAGGTTTGGGAACTTACGGATAATGCACAATATGCTGCATCGGCTCCCTACGCCGCCGCTTTGATATTGATATCGGGTTTACCCGTGTATTTGCTTACCATGCGCTCGTTCACGCGCAGCAGCAAAAGAGAAAAGGTTTTTGATGGATAAGTTAGTTGTAAACAACCTCTCCAAGTCCTTTGCAGAGGTACAAGCGTTAAAAGCAGTGGATCTGAGCTTGGCAGAGGGCAAGGTGCTGGCTGTATTAGGCCCTTCAGGGTGCGGAAAAACCACCTTGTTACGCTGCATAGCAGGCTTCGAAATTCCTGAAAGCGGTAGTATTCAAGTTGATGGCGCCACCCTGTTTGATTCTCAGCGGTTTGTTAAACCAGAGCGGCGTAAAATCGGCTATGTGCCTCAGCATGGGGTGCTGTTTCCTCATTTAACCGTGGCCAAAAATATTGGCTTTGGCCTACCTAAGCGCACCATGAGCACGGAGCAAATCCGCCACCGCGTGGAAGAAATGTTGGAGTTGGTGGGCATGGTGGGCCTGGCCAGCCGCATGCCCCACGAGCTTTCCGGTGGGCAGCAACAGCGGATTGCGCTGGCCAGGGCTCTGGCGCCGTCGCCAGCCCTAGTGTTATTGGATGAGCCTTTTTCGGCCCTTGATGCGGGCTTGCGTCAATCCCTGCGTGAGGAAGTGAAAAACACCCTAAATAGCATCAACGCCACCGCCATAATTGTTACCCATGATCAAGAGGAAGCCCTTTCCATGGCAGACAGTGTGGCAGTGATGCGGGAAGGCGAATGCATACAGATGGCAGACCCAGTGACCATCTATCGCCACCCCGCAGACCTTAAAGTGGCCACCTTTGTGGGTGAGGCAAGCTTGATTCAAGGCCGCGTGACGGGGGCGCACGCAGATACCCAAATTGGTAGTTTGCCCTTGGCGCAAGCAGGGCTGTTCCGCCCAGGCGACACTGTGACGGTGATGTTGCGACCCGAGCAGTTTGTACTTTCCAATGCCGCGCAAGATACTATTTCAGCACAGGTGTTGAAAAGTGTTTACTGCGGCCATAGCACCTTAGTGGAGGTACAAATTTCGGCTGCGTTGGGCAATGAGAAGCTGCAAGTGCGTTTGCATGGCGCTCAGCAGTTCCAACCCGGCGAGTCGTTGCATTTGCAAGTACAAGGCCAAGCAATGGCCTATGCCGCAGAACCAGGAGAAAAGTGACAGTGTTTCTAGATGCTGAACAAATTCGCGGTTACCACTCCCATGTGTATTATAATGCGGATACTTACGAGCAAGCGCTTATTTTATGCCGCGAAGCAGCAGAGCGCTTTGGCGTGGTGATGGGGAGAATGCACGAGCGCCCCGTGGGACCGCACCCCGATTGGAGCTGCCAATTAGCCTATCCGGCGGAGCTGTTTGCGCAGGTCATGCCGTGGCTAGCGCTCAACCGCGGTGAGCTCACAGTGTTCACACATCCCATTACCGGCGACGACCTGAGAGATCATCGCGATTTTGCTATTTGGCTTGGCCAAGTGCGCCCGTTGAATTTAGCGATGTTTTTTCAATAGTTTATTGCTGCTTGGCCTGGTTCCAAAATAAATCCAGCTGTTCTGGATCTGTGTTTTTTATTGTTTTTCCCCTTGCTTCCACTTGTTGGGCCACATAGTTAAAGCGCTGACTAAAGCGTTGGTTGGCGCGGCGTATGGCCTGTTCTGGGTCGATGTGCAAATGGCGAGCAACATTCACTGCGCAAAATAACACATCCCCTAGCTCGTGCATTATTTCCTCGTGAGCACCATGGGTGATGGCCTCTTTGAGTTCGGCAATTTCCTCATCGAGCTTGGTTACCACGGGCGCCAACTGTTGCCAATCAAAACCTAGTCGCGAGGCTTTTTTCTGGATTTTATACGCCCGTGTTAGTCCTGGCAGGTTGAGTGGTATATCGTCCAAGGGAGAGGGTGCTTCGCTTTTTTCTGTGGCTTTGATGGCTTCCCATTGCTCATTAATCTCTGCTTGGCTTGCTGTGACGCCGTGTTCAGCATACAAATTACCTTCAGGAAATACATGGGGGTGGCGGCGAATCATCTTCGCCATCAAGGTGTTGATCACATCATAAAAATTAAAACGTTCTTCCTCTTGGGCGAGCTGGCTGTAATACACCACCTGAAATAATAAATCACCGAGTTCGCTAGGTAGCTGTGCCATGTCATTACGCTCAATAGCATCAGCCACCTCATAGGCTTCTTCGAGGGTGTGGGGCACTATGCTATGAAAATCCTGCGCTATATCCCATGGGCATCCGTGCTGTGGGTGGCGCAAACGCGTCATTAAATACAACAAATCTTCAAGTTGATACGACAAAATTGCCTCCCAAACTATGCCTTCTTGCAAACACGATACCCTAAATTATTTTGATGCCAAGCACTTGCCTTGCGTAAAAATACTTGCGAGTATGGCATTCAGATACTGTCAAGTATGAAGGCAGGGCCCGCAAGGAGACAATGATGGATTTTGAGTATTCACAAAAAACACAAGCACTGATGGATAAGGCAAGTGCCTTTATCGAGCAGGAGATAGAGCCACAAGTAGCTTTGTACCATGAGCAGTTGGCACAGGACCCTTGGGGCTCGCCACCCATTATGGAAAGCTTAAAAGCCAAGGCTAAGGCAGCAGGCTTGTGGAACTTGTTTTTGCCTCCCGCCTACGCAGAGTACAGCCCCGGCCTAACTAATTTGGAATATGCCCCCATCGCCGAACTCACTGGGCGCTGCCATATTGCCGCGGAAGTATTTAATTGCTCTGCGCCGGATACCGGCAATATGGAGGTGTTAGCGCGTTATGGTAGCCCTGCGCAAAAAGAGCAGTGGTTAGTGCCGTTGTTGGCGGGCGACATCCGCTCGGCTTTTGCCATGACAGAGCCAGAGGTAGCATCTTCCGATGCCACCAATATCGAGACCTCCATTGAGTCGGATGGCGAAGATTATGTGATTAATGGTCGCAAGTTTTATATCAGCGGTGCCATGCATAAAAATTGCCAAGTGATGATAGTGATGGGGAAAACCGACCCTAATAACCCTAATCGTCATTTACAGCAATCTCAGGTGCTAGTGCCCATGGATACCCCCGGCGTAGAAGTCGTAAGACCCATGCAAGTGTTGGGGTATCAAGATAACCCAGAGGGCCACGCAGAAGTTGTTTTCACCAATGTGCGGGTGCCCAAAAGCAATATCATTTTGGGTGAAGGCCGCGGCTTTGAAATTGCTCAAGGCCGGTTAGGGCCTGGCCGTATTCACCATTGCATGCGCTTGATCGGTGCGGCGCAAAAATCCCTTGAGTTAATGTGCCAACGCGTGAACGAACGCACTGTATTCGGCCAGCCAATGAGCAAACTAGGCAGTATCCGAGAAGATATTGCCGCCTCTTATTGTGAGATTGAGCAAGCACGCTTGCTTACCCTTAAAGCAGCGGATGCCATGGATCGCTATGGCAATAAAGGTGCTAAAGATTTGATTGCCATGATTAAAATCGTTGCACCCGCCATGGCGTTTAAGGTGGTGGATAGGGCGATTCAAGCCCATGGCGCCGCTGGGCTTAGCCAAGATTTACCCTTGGCAAAATTCTTTGCTTACAGTCGTACCTTAAAGCTAGCGGATGGCCCCGATCAGGTGCACATGATGCAGTTGGGGCGCAACTTGGCGCGCCGCATGGCAGAAACAGGCAGCCTCTAGGAGCAGACTCATGACAACTTCCGTGGAACTTCTTGATGTGCCCGTGCTGGAGCGTTATTTAAGTCAGCACATAGCGGGTTTCCAAGGCCCCATGACCGCCACTAAGTTTGATGGCGGTCAATCCAACCCTACTTTTAAACTTGAGGCGGCATCGGGAGAATACGTGTTGCGGCGTCAACCACCGGGCAAGCTATTGCCCTCAGCCCATGCGGTGGATCGAGAGTTTCGCGTGATGCAAGCGTTGGCCAATACCGAGGTGCCCGTGCCTCGCGTTATCCATTTGTGTGAAGACACATCAGTGATTGGCTCTTTGTTTTATGTGATGGAGTTTTGCCCCGGTGTTATTTATTGGGACCCAGCGTTGCCCGAACACACACCAGAGCAGCGCCAAGCCATGTACGCAGAAATGAGCCGAGTGCTAGCGGCTTTGCACAGTGTGGATGTGAAAGCCGTGGGATTGGCAGATTATGGCCGCGCGGGTAATTATTTTGAACGCCAGCTCGCACGCTGGAGCAAGCAGTACCGCGCTTCTGAACTTGAGCCCATTGCGGCTGTGGACGAGCTCATGGCCTGGCTCGAACAGGTGGTGCCCGATGACGATGGACAGGTGGCGCTCGTGCACGGGGATTATCGTTTAGATAATTTTATGTGGCACCCACAAGAAGCAAAAATTATTGCCGTGCTTGATTGGGAGTTATCCACGTTAGGGCATCCGCTGTCAGATTTGGCTTACCAATGTATGCAGTTGCGCATGCCCGCCAACTGGCCGGGTATTGCTGGCCTGGGTGGGGTGGACCGAGAGGCTCTCGGCATCCCCAGCGAAGAAGATTATATCAAGCAATATTGTGAGCACAGGGGCATTACCCATATTCCCCATTGGCGTTTTTATTTGGCCTTTAACTTCTTCCGCTTTGCCGCCATCGCCCAAGGCGTGGCCAAACGCGCCAAAGAAGGCAATGCTTCAAGTAAGCGCGCCGCTCAAGCCGCCCAAGTGGTTGAGCCGTTAGCACAAGCTGCACTTGAGATAATTAACGAATAAAGCCCATCCATAACAACAAATAGAGGAATGACTATGAGCACCACACTTTTTGACCTCAGCGGCAAAATCGCCCTTGTTACAGGCGCCAGCCGCGGTATCGGCCAAGCCATTGCCGAGTTGCTGGCACAGCAAGGTGCCCACGTGATTGTTTCAAGTCGCAAGCAAGAAGGCTGCCAAACAGTGGCTGATAGCATAGTGGCAGCTGGCCATAGTGCTGAAGCCCATGCGTGCCATATTGGTGATATGGCACAAATTCAAACCATTATTCAGCACATTCGCGACACCCATGGACGCTTAGATATTTTGGTAAACAATGCCGCCACTAACCCGTATTTTGGCCATATATTAGACACTCCAGTGGAGGCCTTTGATAAAACCATCGACGTGAATATGCGCGGTTATTTTTATATGTCAGTGGCTGCAGGCAAGCTTATGCGCGAGCAGGGCGGTGGCGCCATTGTGAACACCGCCTCAATCAACGGCCTGCGCCCAGGCGCCATGCAAGGCATTTACTCCATCACCAAAGCCGCCGTGATTAGCATGACAAAATCCTTCGCCTTGGAGTGCGCCCCGCATAACATTCGCGTAAACGCCTTGCTCCCCGGCCTCACTAAAACCAAGTTCGCCGGCGCCCTGTTTCATGACGGCATTTACGAAGAAGTAGTAAAACAAATCCCTATGAAACGCCACGCAGAGCCCCAAGAAATGGCCGGCACCGTTTTGTACTTGGTTTCCGATGCTGCCAGTTATGTGACGGGGGAGACGGTTGTTGTCGATGGCGGGATGACACTGTAACCGCTGGGGTTGCCCTTGCACCGGGCGGGTGCCACTCAACGAGTTCTAAATTAAATTCATCAGCAATAAGCACTGCGAAATCACTATTTTTTTGCGGAAGAGCACGCAAAAGA
>DAHVSB010000001.1 GCA_027324795.1 Alcanivoracaceae bacterium | reverse complement strand
CTATGCAAAGCCGCTTTGGTGGCGCAGTAAGCACCAGAAAAAGGCGTGGTGAGAATACCCGACACACTGCCCAGATTCACAATGGTGGCTCTAGGACTTTGGCGCAACAGTGGAAAGCAAAGCTGTGCTAAGGCAAGCGGTGCAAATACGTTGGTGGCGAACTGTTGCTTAAGCTCTGTTTCTGGCATTTCAATCATAGGGCCCATGGCGCCATAACCAGCGTTATTCACCAACAAATCAAGGCGCCCATGCTGTGTTAACTGTGCTAATAGGCTTTCTCTTTGGGTGGCGTCATTAACATCTAGAGCCACCACGGTGAATTTAGCCTGATTCTCAAATTCCTTGAGCGCTTCTATTTTTCGTGCGCTGACGAACACATGCCAGCCTTTATGGTGAAGCTGCTTAGCTAGCTCGCGCCCAATGCCTGTGGAGCAGCCTGTGATTAAAGCGGTGTAAGCCATATAAACCTCAGAGTAAGTGTGCTGATGAAAGCGTCAATGTACACTAACTAAACGTCAGAATTAACGCTAACGTATTTATTAACGCTTCTTTATCCCAAATGCTATTAATTGCTCTATAATGCCCCGTATAAAAACTTACCCCTCACTTTTAGCTACAAAACAAGGAGTTAGCCTTGTCCGAAAATAGCCGCCAAGCAGCCCTCACTTACCATGAAAAACCTACCCCTGGCAAAACCGCCATTGTGGCTACTAAGCCCCTAAGCAACCAAAGCGATTTGGCTTTAGCTTATTCGCCGGGAGTGGCATATGCCTGTGAAGAAATAGTCAAAGATGAAAGAAATGCAGCGCGCTACACGGGGCGAGCCAATCTCGTGGGCGTGATTACTAACGGTAGTGCGGTGCTTGGGTTGGGCAATATTGGCGCCTTGGCCTCTAAGCCAGTGATGGAAGGAAAGGCGGTATTATTCAAAAAATTTAGCGGCCTAGATGTTTTTGATATTGAGATTAATGAAAGCGACCCCGACAAACTTGTAGACATTATTGCGGCGCTTGAGCCTACGTTTGGCGGTATTAATCTTGAAGACATTAAAGCACCAGAATGTTTTGAAGTAGAACGCAAGCTTCGTGAGCGCATGTCCATACCTGTATTCCACGATGACCAACATGGCACAGCCATTACTGTGAGCGCTGCCTTTATTAATGGGCTCGAAGTGGTGGGCAAAAAAATCGATGAAGTGAAAGTTGTGGTATCGGGAGCAGGTGCCGCGGCCATTGCATGCTTGGAGTTAATGGTGGATTTAGGCTTGCCACGGGAAAATATCTGGTTGTCGGATATCGAGGGCGTGGTCTATGAAGGGCGTACAGCCCTGATGGATGCGCAGAAAGAGAGGTTCGCTAAGGCCACCGCTTTACGGACTTTAGGTGAGATTATCGATGAAGCGGATGTGTTTTTGGGCCTGTCGGCGGGTGGCGTATTAAAGCCCGACATGGTGGGCCGCATGGCGGATAATCCATTGATTTTAGCCTTAGCCAACCCTTATCCAGAAATCACCCCGGAAGAAGCACACCAGGTTCGAGATGACGTGGTGATGGCCACAGGGCGCTCGGATTACCCTAACCAAGTAAATAACGTTCTATGTTTCCCTTATATTTTTCGCGGCGCTTTGGATGCAGGGGCCACAAGTATTACTCGCGGCATGGAAAAGGCAGCAGTGTATGCCATCGCTAATCTAGCACGTGAGGAACAAAACGAGCGCGTGGCAGCAGCTTATGGTAACCAAGAGTTGAGCTTTGGCAGAGAATATTTAATCCCCAAGCCTTTTGACCCGCGGCTAATTGTACGTATTGCACCTGCAGTGGCAAAAGCGGCCATGGAAGAGGGGGTTGCTACACAGCCGATTCAAAATATGCGTGAATACACGGCTCAGCTTGAGCAGTTCGTGTATCAATCGGGCGCTTTTATGAGCCCTATATTCGCGGCGGCCAAGCAACTGGTGGCTGATGGCAGAAAAGCTCGCATTGTGTTTACCGAGGGTGAAGATGAGCGTGTGCTGCGTGCAGTTCAGGTGATTGTCGATGAGGGCCTTGCGAAACCGATTTTATTGGGTCGTCCAGAAGTAATAGCACGTCGAGCCAAGCGCTATGGCTTGCGTTTGAACCTAGAAACAGATGTGGAAATCACTGATTCACAAAAAGATAAGCGTTTCCACACCTATTGGAACACCTATTGGGAGATGCGCAGCCGCAATGGCATTACTCGAGATATGGCGCGCACCGAAGTTCGCCGTCGTATGACATTAATTGGGGCGCTGATGGTACATCTTGGCGAAGCCGATGGCATGGTGTGTGGCACCGTAGGGGATTTCAGCGAGCATTTACGGTATGTGGACCAGGTCATTGGGCGTGCCGCTGATGCGGAGACCTATGCCGCCATGAATATTCTACTGCTGCCCAGCCGCACCGTGGCGGTGGTAGATACCCATATCAACGAGGCGCCTACTGCGGAGCAGATTGCTGAGTTTACCATTGCAGCAGCGGAACAAATGCGGCGTCTGGATATAGTGCCCAAGGCGGCTTTGCTTTCACATTCAAATTTTGGCACTAGTGATAGCAAAACAGCGCAAACCATGCGCCGCGCTTTGCAGCTTATTCGAGAAAAAGCGCCAACATTAGAAATAGATGGCGAAATGCACGCAGACTGCGCCATGAATGAGTCCGTGCGCTCTCAACTACTACCAAATAACTATCTCGAAGGTGAAGCAAACCTGCTAGTGTGTCCCAATATTGAGTCCGGCAACATTGCATATAATTTGCTAAAGAGTGCTGTGGGCGGCAATATCGCGGTAGGACCATTTTTACTCGGTGTGAAATCACCCGTAACAATATTGACCTCTAGCGCGACGGTGCGGCGCATTATAAATATGGCGGCGATCACTGTGGTGAGAGCTAATCGTGAGGTTGACCACGTATTGATACACAGAGGCTAGCGCCTTTATGTATTCATATTGGTGTAATAACAAGAAGTGAGTTTGTCGTTACACTAATAGCAAGGAGCCTAGCTCTTTGTGCCCACTGCCGAATATCGGTAGGGTGATAGCGTTAAACTCCGCGCTTTTGAAAAAAAATGCAAAAGCTTGTTCATCAGCGGGCCTTTGTACAAACTACAAAGAGCGGGGAGGGTGCTAGTTTACACAACGTAGCACTAGGAGGGCGGGCCTAACGCCTTAACCAGGCGGCCCAACCCAAATTCCACAAGAATGATTATGTTGTATTAGGAGCCTGTTTTATGAGCAACAAATCTCCAACCATTGTTTATACCAAAACGGACGAAGCCCCAGCACTTGCCACGGGTTCGCTACTTCCCATAGTGCGCGCCTTTGCCAAAACCGCTGATATTAATGTAGAAACGAGTGATATCAGCTTAGCTGCTCGTATCCTTGCTCAATTCCCCGATTATTTAACCGAGGAACAGCGCGTTCCAGATAATTTAAAGGCGCTTGGTGAACTTACGCTTAAACCAGAAGCGAATATTATTAAATTACCGAATATCAGTGCTTCTGTTTCTCAGCTGCACAAAGCTATTAAAGAGCTGCAGGACAAAGGGTATGCTATTCCTGATTACCCCGAAGAGCCAAAAACTGAAGAAGAGAAAGAGATTCATGCCCGCTACAGCAAGTGCATCGGTAGTGCGGTAAACCCTGTTCTGCGTCAAGGTAACTCGGATCGCCGTGCACCCGCTGCTGTTAAAGAGTATGCACGCAAGCACCCGCACTATATGGCACCTTGGAGTCAGGCGTCGCGCTCTCATGTATCGCATATGCACCACGGCGACTTTTATTCCAGCGAAAAATCCATGACCTTGGATGGAGCGCGGAAGGTAAAAATGGAGCTGATTACTAAAAGCGGCAAAAACATAGTGCTTAAGCCTGAAGTGGCGTTGCAAGACCGCGAAGTGATTGATTCCATGTTTATGAGCAAAAAGGCATTGCTCGATTTTTATGAAGAACAAATTCAAGACGCCTATGAAACTGGTGTGATGTTCTCGTTGCACGTTAAAGCCACCATGATGAAGGTGTCGCATCCTATTGTTTTTGGTCACTGCGTACGTATGTTCTATCGCGATGCCTTTGAAAAGCATCATGATTTGTTTGAAGAGCTAGGCGTTAACGTTAACTATGGAATGGTGGATTTATATAATAAAATCGAAACCTTGCCGCGCAGTTTGCAGGAAGAAATTCGTGAGGATTTGCACGCTTGTCATGCCACGCGCCCTGAGTTAGCGATGGTGGATTCTAATAAAGGTATTACCAACTTTTATTCACCTAATGATGTGATAGTGGATGCCTCCATGCCCGCCATGATTCGCAACGGCGGAAAAATGTACGGTGCAGATGGACGTTTAAAAGACGTAAAGGCAGTGATGCCTGAGAGTACTTTTGCACGCATTTATCAGGAAATGATTAACTTCTGTAAGTGGCATGGTGCTTTTGACCCAGCTACTATGGGTACTGTACCAAACGTGGGCTTAATGGCTCAAAAGGCTGAGGAATATGGTTCCCACGATAAAACTTTTGAAATCCCAGAGGCAGGCACCGCTAATATTACCGACCTCGAAACCGGTGAGGTATTAATGAGCCAGGAAGTGGAAGAGGGTGATATTTGGCGTATGTGCCAAGTGAAAGATGCCCCCATTCGCGACTGGGTAAGATTAGCGGTTGAACGAGCACGATTGTCAGGTATGCCTGTCGTGTTTTGGTTAGATCCTTATCGTCCTCACGAAGCTGAGTTAATCCGCAAGGTGAAAATGTATCTGCATGAGCATGATACGAAAGGTCTAAATATTCATATCATGAGCCAAGTGCGCGCCATGCGATACACACTAGAGCGAGTGGTAAGAGGGTTAGATACCATCAGTGCAACGGGTAATATTCTGCGCGACTATCTCACTGACTTGTTCCCTATTATGGAGCTTGGCACCAGCGCCAAAATGCTTTCGATTGTGCCCTTAATGGCGGGCGGTGGCATGTATGAAACAGGTGCCGGTGGTTCAGCACCTAAGCATGTGGAACAGCTAGTGGAAGAAAACCACTTACGCTGGGATTCTTTAGGTGAATTCTTAGCGCTTTCGGCAAGCCTTGATGATTTAGGTCGTAAGAACAACAATCCACGAGCTTCTGTTCTAGGTAAGGCCCTCGATGTAGCTATTGGCAAGTTGCTCGAAAATGATAAAAGCCCAAGCCGCAAGACAGGAGAGCTAGATAACCGAGGCAGCCACTTCTACTTATCCTTGTATTGGGCACAGGAATTAGCAGCCCAAGACCAAGATAAAGAACTAGCAGCCAGGTTCGCCACCCTTGCTAAAGAACTAGCGGATAATGAAGAAGCTATTATCAAAGAGCTAGCAGAGGTGCAGGGTAAAAGCGTGGATATTGGTGGGTACTACCTCACTGATCCTGAAAAAATTAGCGCAGTTATGCGCCCTTGCCAGCGCTTTAACGAGCTTATTGATAGCTTGATAGAAGAGTAAGGGGCAAACAAAGCCTCGCCAACTATAGGCTGGCGAGGCTTTTTTGTGCCCTTAGAGTAAGTGGAACGCGGCTCGAGCCAGTCGGCAATTAAGCGCCAGGTGGTATCGGGTGCTGTGTTGCCTGCAAAAACACCAGCATGGCCACCTGGCACCACTTCAAAACGCTTTTCTTTGCTGCCAACGATTCGCAATGCATCACGGGCGGCGCCTAAGGTGCAAATGTTATCGGTTTGCCCCGCAATGGCGAGAAGGTCTTGCTTGATTTTGGCGAATTCCACTTGTCTGTCACCAATAATAATGGCGTCTTTTGCCAGGTTATTACTGATTATCATTTTGGCGATGACTTCGCGTACTGTGTTGCCAGGATAATCCACCATATTGTTAAACCATTGGCCCATGGTCATGTGGCCGATGACAAACTCACGATCAGTAATGTTTCGCACTAAATCAAGATAGGATTTTACGACGCCCGGTGGGTTAGTGAGTTTGAAACCAACCGAAACAAGCTTGCCTGGAATGTGAAACAAGCGGCTATCAAAAGGATCCAAAGTAACACGGAAGAGTTCATTAATTTTAAGCGCGGGTTTACTAATTAGGCTAGCCAATAAACCCAAGGTACCACCACGATGAAAGTTGATCGGGCTTGCAATGGTGCTAATTGCTTTTACTGGGGCATTGGGATGACTGCCAAGATACATCAACGATAAGAGCCCGCCCATGCAGTAGCCCACCATATTAATTTGCTGTGCATCGGTGTGACGTCGTACCGCTTCCACTGCCAAGGGCATCCATTGGTTTACATAGGTGGCAAGACTTAAATGACGATTAGATTGAGAGGGTGAGCCCCAGTCAATAACAAACACGTCAAAGCCGCGGGCCATCAAATAACGCACCATGCTGCGGCTTGGCATAATATCAAAGGTCCAAGAATGAATGCCCAGTGCTGTCACCAAGAGCAATGGGGTGCGGTGTTTCTGTGTGGTAACGGGAAGTTCTTTGTCGCCGATTTGGATGGTGTTTCCTTCTGGCAAAGAATAGTGTCGCACCGACATAATGCCGTCACGATAAATTTCTTGCCAAGGCGTTTTGTTTACTTGAATAAACTTTTCAGGGTGGCGACGGCGTTCATACGCAGTACTGAGTGCTGAAATGCTCCACTTCACCCGTTGCTTAAATGCCATAATCCTTAATGCCTCATATGAATAAGTGCCGATGTCCACAAGAAAGGCGGCTGAATGAGGGGCATACTACCGCTTTTAGCTGCTTGGGCTATGGCTTTTACGATATTGCCAATAGGCGTTTTGGCACATTTTGTTTTTTGTTGGCTGATGTCTTATGTGTTGAAAAAGTGCTCTCTTTGCTGTTGTAGCTGCCAAGCCTCTTCTAAGCTGCCTTGCGAAAACTGAATGGTGTGCCCAGGTGCGCATTGCGCTAAAAGCCCTAAATCAACGCGATAAACAACCCCGATTTTTGAGTAACCACCAATATTTTGCCGATCGCTAAGGAGCACTATGGGTTGGCCCTGTGCATCTAGCTGAATACTGCCTAAAGCGATTCCCTCAGAGGTAATATTCGTCGCGGGAACGGCAATAGCTTCTCCTTGTAAACGAAAACCCATGCGATCCATTTGTGGACTTAATTGATAAGTTATTCGGCAAAACCGTTCACGCTCTGCCTGCTCGAAACTAGCAAACTGGTAGCTAGGGATAAAACGTAGCAGTTGCTGTGGGGCGGGAAGCTTTTGCAGCGCCACAGGTGTGGTGCGTTTAGGTTGGGGGGAGCTAGCTGTAAAATTTAGCGTATGGCCAACGGCAAGCGGCGCCCCTTGTGCATGTCCGCCAAGCTGTTCTCGAACAACGCAGCTCCTAGATTGAAAAAAATTAGGTGCTTCGAAGCCGTGTTTAACGGCTAAATACAAGCGTGTTCCTTGGCCTTGATAGAAACCAACGGTGATTTTATCACCCGCTTTAATAGTGGTGCTGCTCCAAGGCGACAGGATGCGCTGATTGACCTGAACGGGTATATGAGCGCCTGTAATAGCAATGGTTGTGTTCGCTGTAGCAACTAAGGTGAGCGGGCCTAGAGTAATTTCTAAAGCAGCTGCATTAGCGGGGTTGCCAAGTAAGCGATTGGCCCATAGGTAGCTATATTCGTCTAAAGCTCCACCCTGGCTTAAGCCTGCTGCTTGCGCGTGCACGCGACCTCTATCCACAAGGATGCTTTGGCCTTTGGCTGCTTTCACAACAAAGCTCATAATTCACCCCCCAGCTGTAAAAACTCATCACGTGAAATCGGCTGGAACTTCACTTCATCGCCTATGCTTAATAGGTTTGGCGGCGACTTATCCGCCGAGAATAGTAGGGTGGGGCAGCGTCCGATAAGATGCCAACCACCAGGGCTCGGCTGGGGGTAAACGGCGGTTTGGTTATGGGCAATGGCAACAGAACCGGCTGGCAAACTAGTTCTGGGAGTTTTGCGGCGCGGTAATTGCAGTGCCTCAGGCAGTTCGCCTAAAAACGCAAACCCTGGGCTAAAGCCGAGAGCGTAGACGTAATAGCTCTGAGTACTGTGCAATTCAATGAGAGCTTCTGCACTCAGTTGGATTTTCTGACAAACTGCGGTGAAATCTGCCCCAGCTTCTGGGCCGTAATAGACAGGCAGTATCCTAGTTTGGTGCTGGGTTTGGTGCCGTGGAGGAAGCGCCATAAGCTGTTCTAATTGTTGCTTCACTAATAGTACTCGCTGCTGGGGTGAGCGCGGGTCCTGGGGTGAAAAACAGAGCAGCAAGCTACGGTAAGCGAGCACGCTATCGATTAGTGCCACGGATAATTGCTGCTGAAGCAATAGCTGCCAGTGCCTTAGTTGTTGAATTAGCGCGGGGCTGAGAGCGGCATTAAAGCGAACCAGCACGTCGGTTTCGCTAACAGCTTCAACACTCATAGCCTCAACAACTAGCGCGTTATTCATGTGCTCAGTGCTTTCTTTAGTGCTTTGATGGTGGCTACAGCAGCGGGATTATCGCCGTGTACACATAGGCTGTGAGCATGGATTGTAATAGTGCCGCCTTCCACTGTAGTAATCGGCGCTCCTGTTGCTATTGCACGGGCTTGCATAATAATTTGTTCAGTGCTTTCAATCACAGAGCCGCTTTCTGTACGGCTTTGCAGGCTCGCATCTTGATGGTAACGACGGTCCGCAAAGGCTTCGTACCATAGTGTGATGCCGTATCGCTCAGCACTGGCGGCCACCTCTTGTTGGTTTACGTGGGCAAGAACTAATACAGGCACCTTTCTACTCAAATCCGCCACCGCCTGAAAAATGCCGTTGCGAACTTGCGGCTGAAATAGCAAATCGTGATAAAGGGCGCCATGGGGTTTGATATAGCTGAGTGGTACTTGTTGCTCTTCGCACAGCGCTTCCATTAACGAGACCTGCTGAAAAACAAGGTCGCAGATATCGGCTTGGCTGAGGGCCATGGATAAGCGCCCAAAGTTTTCGCGATCGGGATAGGAAGGGTGGGCACCAATCAATACTTGATGTTGTTTGGCTAACGCAATGGTGGCTTTCATTGTTTCACGATTGCCAGCATGGAAGCCACAAGCAATATTGGCCATATCAATATAAGGTATAACCGTATGCTCGGGGCCTTGAAGGCAGAGTTTATCCACCTCCCCTAAATCACAATTTAGCTTTATCACAATGCCACCTCAATAAAATACAATGTTGCTGGGAGCTAAGCCATCCATGGCTTGGGAGATAGGTGCTCACCAGCAAAAAACAATATACTGTTCTTTTGGTCAGTGGGCAAGAAGAGGAATTGGTCTGGTAAACCGAAGGGTTAGCCTGCGGTAATTAAAGCCTCCTTTTGGGCATGCTCCCAAAAAGGACGAAGTTGGCGTTCATAAAAATCTTGAATCCATCCTTGTTGGTGCCAATGCTCAAGAATAGGTGCCATTATTCTGTCCAACTCTTGAGTGATGAAGGGGGCACTGATGCCAACTTCATCTAAAAGCTCCTTTGCAGGTACTTTATGTAGGTAGTCGTATACGGCGTCGCTAAGGTATTCAATAATGTTTGTGAGGTAAGGAGACTCACGGAATTGGTGCCAAAACGTTACTGCACCTTCAATACTCTGCTGGATATCTTTTTCGCTAGCATAGTCTTTGAGGGAGGCTAAAGGCTGGTTTTTAACGTTTTTCCAGTTGCTAAGCAGAGCATTTTTTAAGCGCCCGTCATCGATCGCTTTTTGTAAGCGTTTTTCGCTGCTAGTGACGATACTTTTGATGTTGCTGCTAATGTAGCGCTTAATGTTATCTTCGGCTGATTTTTCAAACCCAGCGGTGGCTCTACCTACCACGGATTTGCCTAGCTTAAATACGGAGCCTGCGCCTGGAATATTACTGGCCATTTGGCCTGCTTTTGCAGTGCTTTGACTTACAAAGCCTGTGATGGCGTTATACATCATGTCTGAAATGGCATCGATAACAAGACGGTTTCGCGCCACGCGCCGCATCACAAGGTGAAGGCTTTTTAATGACAGCGCTAGGTCGATTAGCTCCCCAAGTTCTTTCTCGTCAATCACGTCCCCCCAGCACACTTCTTCTAGGCGAGGGTGCTGGTAGACTCGCATGGCAACACTGTGTAAGCGCCCTGCAAGTTCATCACTGAGCGGCATATCTTTGACGTAATAGTTAACTAAGGGCAACACCACGCTTTTGGGTAGCCAGTCCGCAAAAGTGGTGCTTTCTGCTTTAGTAAAAAACGCATCAACCTCCAAACTTATGAGTGTGCCCAATTGCTCTTGTGTTTTATTAGAAAAATATTGGACCTGCGCTTCAAACAGTTGTTGGGCGAGGGGGGATAATGTAGTAGACATAAAAAAAGCCTTTTATTGTGATGTGTGGAGAGCATACCGAAAGGATAAGTTTTTTGTCTTGGCTAGAAAGGGCATTTGCTCATAAAAAAATGACAATGAGTAGAAATTATTGTTTGTTTGCATAGGTGTAACTTATACAACGATTTGGGATTTGGCACTCAATACCTAAAAGCCTGTGCTATACTTTCGCTTCTTTTAATACAACAACAAAGGGCTGGGCACAGTGATAGAAGTGCAAGCGCAAAACTTGTTTTGTGAGCGTGATGCTAAAGTGCTTTTTGACGGGCTGAATTTTTGTGCCCGCGGTGGAGAGATTTGGCAGGTTGTAGGGCCCAATGGCGCTGGAAAGACAACCTTGCTACGTATTATCGCGGGGCTATTTCAATTTTACGAGGGTGAACTAGGTTGGAAAGGAATCGAGAGAGGTGCTAATTCACCGTTGTTGTATTTAGGCCACAGGGCAGGTTTACGCGAAGAGTTAACCGCCATTGAAAATTTAAGCTGGCTGGCGGCGTTACATGACCAATCTCAAGAAAATATTCCATTAGCCCTCGAGGCTGTCGGCTTAGCTGGTTACGATACTGTGGCGGTGGCAGATATGTCGGCGGGGCAAAAACGTCGCGTTGCTTTAGCGCGGCTTTGGTTGCCTGGCAAGCAGGTGTGGATATTGGATGAGCCTTTTACGGCACTGGATAAGGATGGCGTTGCCTTAATCGAGCAGCGTCTACGTGAGTTTGCTCAAGAAGGTGGTTTGGTTATATATACCTCTCACCACAAGGTAGATGCTACCTCCGAACAAATTATGCTAGGCACTTTCAAGGAGCAAAAACAATGAGCCTGTTACTCGCTTGTTTACGCCGTGAGTGGTTGATTAGCATAAGACGCCCGAGCGAGTTGGTGAATGCGTGGTTTTTCTTTGTGGTGGTGGTTTCTTTGTTCCCCTTGGCGATAGCGCCGCGGGAGGAAACCTTGCAGAGCATGGCTTCCGGTGTGTTGTGGGTGGCGGCGTTATTAGCAGTGCTGTTATCTATTGAGAGTCTATTTCGCGACGACGAAGCCAGTGGCGTGCTTGAGCAACTTTTGGTTGCCCCACAGGAAATGATTTGGGTGGTATTAGCAAAGTTAAGCGTCCACTGGTTGCTTATTGGTTTTCCGTTGGTTCTAGTATCGCCGGTACTTGCATATATGTTGCAACTACCCCCAGAAATTTTACCTGCGGTGGCCTATTCTCTTGCCTTGGGTACCCCAAGCTTGGTGATCATAGGCGCTATTGGAGCTGCATTAACGGTAGGCTTGCAACGCGGTGGTGTATTGCTGGCTTTGCTTATCTTGCCGCTTTATGTGCCAGTGCTAATTTTTGGTGCGGGCGCGATTCAGCGTGCCATGGCGGGTGATGATATCAGTGGCGTTTTAGCCGTTTTAGGTGCCATCCTTGCGTTAACTCTGAGCGTGGGGCCTTGGGCGATTGTTCAAGGATTGAAAATCTCTACAGGCGATTAAGGTTTAGCATGAGTAAAAAACAAATAGATAAGCAGCCTTTGTTCCCCCGACACTTCTTGATAAGTAGTGTTCTGGGGCTCTTGGGCGTGGTTCTAGCGTTTTATATTTGGGATGTTCCGCTGGCCAATAAAACTGTGATATTGGTGGCGAGCTATGTTATCGGTTGGTGTTTTTATTTTGGAGCTATTCACAGGCCATCTTGGTATTGGCGCACCTTAGTCCGTTGGTACCATCAGCTAGGCTCGCCACAACATTTTTACCGCATTAGCGGCTGGTGGCTGCCTTGGTTAACGTTAATAGCAGTTTTTTTGTTGGGCGTTGGTGTTGTGTGGGGGCTTGCATTTTCGCCACCGCATTATGAGCAAGGCAACAGTTACCGCATTATTTATTTGCATGTGCCGGCCGCAAGCGGTGCCTTGATGGGCTATATGGCCATGGGTTTTTGTGGTGTAGTGGCGTTAGTGTGGCGCTTAAAAATGGCTGAAATTATGATTAAAGCGATTGCGCCCTTTGGCGCTGTGCTCGCAGCCATTTCATTGTTTAGCGGCGCCGTGTGGGGCAAGCCCACTTGGGGCACCTATTGGGTTTGGGATGCACGCCTGACGTCTATGCTGATTCTGTTTTTTTTATATTTGGGTATTATTGCGCTGCAAAACGCTATCCCAGACCCGCGCCAAGCTGGGCGTGCAGCAAGTTTGCTCGCGATTGTCGGTGTGGTGAACGTGTTTATTGTGCGCTACTCCGTGGAGTGGTGGCACAGCCTTCACCAAGGCGGCTCCATGTCTTTGTTTGGTGCTGCTAAAAGTCAAATCCACCCAAGCATGCTGTGGCCGTTGTTGTTGTGTATGTTTGGTACCTATTTCCTGTTTGCAGTGACGGTATTTATTCGCGCCCGCACAGAAATCCTTTGGCGTGAACGTCGCAGCAATTGGGTGCGTAGAGAGGTAGAAAATGCAATTTGAAACCTTTGCAGATTTTATCGCCATGGGTGGCCATGGCCCTTACGTTTGGAGCGCTTTTATTAGCGGCGTGTTATTGCTCGTTGCTAATACATGGTGGGCAAAAGCGCGCTACAATAAAACCAAGCGCGAGCTTAAGGCGCTATGGCGCCGTCAATCAATGCAGGAGTAAACATGAACCCGGTACGTAAGCGTCGTTTGATTTTAGTGGTGGGTGGTCTAGTGGCTTTTTCTGCCGCCATTGGATTGCTGCTATATGCCATCTCCTCAAATATTAATTTATTTTATAGCCCTGAAGAGGTGGTCAGCGGTGAAGCACCCGTAGGTAAAAACATGCGGGTGGGTGGAATTGTGGCGGATGGTACAGTGCGTCGCGATTCTGAAACTTTAAAAGTACAGTTTGATGTCACCGATGGTATTGGCACCTTTACTGTTTACTACAGTGGAATCTTGCCAGACTTGTTCCGCGAGGGGCAGGGCATAGTGGCGAATGGTATGTTGCAAGAAGATGGCACTTTTGAGGCTTATGAGGTGTTAGCTAAGCATGATGAAGAATACACACCACCAGAGGTGCAGCATGCTTTGGATAAAGCTGAGCGAATGAAAGCTTTACAAGAAGCAGCTGAAACAGCGGGTTAACCCCCTTCGTGTTATCAAGCCCTTGCCTAAATAATTAGGCAAGGGCTTTTTTATGCGCGCAGATTGCCCTACAAGATGAAATATCTTCACTGAAGTTCTTGATAATGGTTCTCATTGGCGTTATTGTTCTCGCAACTCATTTGCTAGGAGCAAGCCATGTATGTGTGTTTGTGCAACGGTGTAACTGACACTCACATTAAAGAAGCAGTACAGAAGGGGTGTCACCGTATGCGTGATTTACGCCGCGAGCTAGGGGTTACCAACCAGTGCGGTAAATGTGCAAGCCATGCTCTTGAAGTATTGAATGAAGCAAAAATCTCTACGGAACCTGTTTCTAACACTTCTCCAGATTGGAGAATCCCAGTTTGGTGGTCGCCACAGCCAGCATAATTGCTTGATATTTATCATGGAACACTGACGAAAAAAACGCGAGTGTGTACTATGTCTTGGTAGCAAAACCAACGACATTAAGGAGCCAAGCCATGCGTGGTGATAAAAAAGTAATCCAGTATTTGAATGAAGCGTTGGGCAATGAGCTTGTTGCCATAAACCAGTATTTTTTGCATGCGCGTATGTACAAAGACTGGGGACTAAAAAAGCTTGCTGACAAGGAATACAAAGAATCCATCGAAGAGATGGAACATGCGGATGATTTGATTCAACGCATTTTGTTTTTGGAAGGAATCCCTAACCTACAGGATTTGGGTAAATTGCGTATTGGTGAACATACCAAGGAAATGCTGGAGTGCGATTTGCAGTTAGAGTACCAAGCGGTGCCCTTGTTACGGGAAGCCATTGCGTACTGCGAATCTATACAGGATTACATTAGCCGTGATTTGTTCAATCGTATTCTTGAAGATGAAGAAGAGCATATCGACTGGCTAGAAACTCAGCTAAGTTTGATTGAGCAAGTCGGGCTAGAAAACTACTTACAGACTCAGATGGAAACCGCTGACGAGTAAGCGTTAAAGGCTATATAGCCAAGAGAATCGGCCACGCAAGCGTGGCCCTTTTGTCAACCTCTGTATGTGAATGAGTCTCATTTGTCTTGTGGTTCACTGTTTGCAGAGAGAAAATTAAGGTGATGAATAGATGAAGAAGTTAACCTCATGTGGTTTGCTAGCGTTACTGTTAAGCCTACCAGTGTACGCAGAGCAAGAAGTTAACAACGCAGTAGAGCAAACAGTAACTGCAGAAGTCACAGAAGCTGAACAAGCCCCAAACGAAGGTGTTGCGCCGCTAGACAATATTGAACCTTTACCGACGATTTCCGAAACCCAACAAGCCGATGCGCAACCGCCACAGGACTTGTCTCCATGGGGAATGTACCAGTCAGCGGACAATGTTGTTAAAGCTGTCATGATTTTGTTGTTGCTTGCTTCTGTGGCTACTTGGAGTGTTTGGGCATTTAAAACGGTTCAGCTTCGCCTTACCCGAGGTCGAGCTCAGCAGGCGCTCAACGAGCTAGTGGCAGCGAGAAACTTGGCTGAAGCGAATGTGGCGAGCCATGCTTTTAAAGGGGCCAGCTTAGCCTTATTAGAAGCGACGAACTTAGAATTGGAGCTTTCAGAGAACACCTCGCCAGAAGGGATTAAAGAGCGAGTGAGCGCGCGCTTAGAGAGAGTGCATGACTCAGCCGCCCAAGCCTCACAAAGAGGTGTGGGTGTTTTGGCCACCACGGGGGCCGTGGCTCCTTTTGTGGGTTTGTTTGGTACTGTTTGGGGGATTATGGGCAGTTTTATTGGTATCGCTGAAAGCCAAACCACCAATTTGGCAGTGGTAGCCCCTGGAATTGCAGAAGCGCTATTGGCCACTGCCATGGGGCTTGTTGCCGCTATTCCTGCGGTTGTTTTTTATAATCATTTCTCAAAAACAGTGGCAGCGTATCGCGCCGACCTTTCTGATATTGTGGCAAGCCTATTGATTTTGGTAAGTCGCGATGTGGAGCAACCGATGGCTGCCGGTGAAGAGAGGTAATTATGGCTCTGCAATTACCGAAAGCCACACAAGACTTACCTGTTAATCATGAAATTAACGTGGTGCCTTTCATTGATGTGATGTTGGTGCTATTGATTATTTTTATGGTGGCGGCTCCACTTGCCACCGTGAGTGTCCCAGTGGATTTGCCGAGCTCCACAGCGCAGCCTCAGCCAGCACCTCAAGACCCACTTTATCTTACCTTGCAAAAAGACTTGAGCTTGATTGTTGGGGAGGGTGAGCCCGTTGAGTTAAAGGGGTTGGGGGGTGCTTTGAATGCCGTTGCAGAGGATAAACAGCAGCGAATTTTATTGCGCGCTGATAAAGCAGTTTCCTATGGCGACATTATGGAAGTAATGAATGCGCTCAGCGGTGCTGGCTATTTGAAAGTGGCATTAATAGGCATGGAAGCAGGGCCGCAGGGGGCTACTCAATGACGCCATTGGCAGGTGTTTATCAACGTAATGGCCTGCTTAAGCGCCACCTCCTACGCATTGCTGCGGTGCTGGTGGCTTTGTTACTCCATATGGCTATTGCAGCTCCTTTTATTTGGTCACATAAAGTGGATTCGCCTCCGCCAGCGCCTCCTGCTCTGGAAATAGCGATGTTTGCCATGGCGCCACAAGCCGCTGAGGAAACTGTCGACGAAGCAGAACCAGAGCCTGAGCCAGAGCCAGAAATAGAGCCTGAACTGCCCGAGGAGCCTGCAGAGGTAGTGCTTGAAAAAAAGCCAGAACCACCTCAGCCTAAGAAAAAGCCTGAACCCAAGCCAGAGCCAAAACCAGCAGAGCAACCCAAGGATGATACCCAAAGCGAACAGCAAGTAGCGCAGCAAGGAGCCATAGAGAGCGAGCGCGAGGCAGCTCCAGTGGCAGGCATGGGTCAAAAAGTCGCAGATGCAGAGCGTATGTGGCAGCAAGAGTTGCGGCACCACTTGGATAGGCGGAAGCGTTATCCGCGCCAGGCACAGAGAATGCGTCAAGAGGGTACACCAGTGGTGCGCTTTAAACTTGATGGTAATGGTAATGTGGTGCAAGCGGACCTTGAAACAGGAAGTGGTGTGGTTGCTTTAGATAGAGAAGCCGTGATGTTAGTTAAACGTGCACAACCCCTGCCACCGCCACCAGCCGAACTCACGTCCAAGAACGGCGGTATGGTGGATGTCACTCTACCCATTGAGTTTTCTTTGGTAGGTGGGCGCACCTGAGTACATTTATTTTGATATTTATCAGTTTTTGCCTGAAATATTGGCGTAAATGGTTTATATTAGCGCTCGCTATTAAGGCGTCCATTAGCACTTTGGCGTGCTTTTGGCAAAAGGAGCTAATTTTGTGTCGAGTTCTATTATGACAACTTCATCAGATGACAACACTGCCATGCTAGCCATGCAACAGCACGCTGTGGAAGCTTCAAAGCTGCTTAAAGCGCTGGCGAGTGATAAGCGTCTACTCATCCTCTGCCAGTTAACTTTAGGTGAGTTCTCTGTGGGCGAAATGGTTGAGCTGCTAGGCATGGGGCAATCAAGCTTGTCACAACATCTTGCTGTGTTACGCAACGAAGAGTTGGTGCAAACTCGCCGAGAGGCACAAACCATTTATTATCGTCTTAATGACGGTCCTATTAAGCCCCTTATGCAAACCTTATACGAAATTTATTGTGCAGAATGATGACAACTAGCGTGTCTGAAGAGTTGCGAGAGCGTTTGCGTGTTACCCGCGAAGAAATCAATCAGGCTGCAATCAGCGTGGGCAGAAATCCTGCCGAAATAACGCTGCTTCCCGTTAGCAAAACTTTTCCCCCGGAAGTCATTTCCCAAGCCTTAAGTTTAGGCGAGATGCGTTTTGGTGAGAACAAAGCACAGGAGCTAAGAGATAAAGCACAAGCGCTTACTCATCCAGAACTGCAATGGGTGATGATTGGTTATTTGCAATCTAATAATGCCCGCTATGTGGCTCGCTATGCCTCTGAAATACAATCTTTGGATAGGTTGTCTTTGGCAAAAACATTGCAACGTCGTCTTGAGCTCGAAAACCGTCATCTTGATGCATTGGTGCAAATCAAAACCTCGCCTGAGCCGAGTAAGTATGGGGTAGCACCAGAAGATGCTGCTGACTTTGTGGCTCAGATAGCGCAGCTTTGTCCACGTCTGCATATTAAAGGCCTAATGACAATGGCAGTAAACTCTGAGGATGAGAGTGCAGTGAGAGCTTGTTTTAGACATCTTAAGGCGCTGCAAATAGAGCTGAAGGCGTTAAATATTGAAGGCGTTAGCTTGGAGCGTTTATCGATGGGGATGAGTGGGGACTTCAAACTTGCTATCGAAGAAGGTTCCACGGAAGTTAGGCTTGGTACGGCTATATTTGGTCATAGGAAGCAACAAAGGGACTACTATTGGCCAGAAGGTAGATGAGTCTTTATCCGATTTATGCTGCTTTTTGCTCGCAAAATAAGTCATTACGCTAAATAAGATAAATCATATATTAAAACTAAAAACGAGCACTAGGCTCGTTTTTTTTCCTCTAACAGTTCATTAAGCACTTTTTTCCAGTGATTAATTTGTAGGCTGTTATCTTTTTCCCATGGATGATAGTTCGGTCGGAAGAACGTGAAATACTCTGGTATCATCCGCCGAAAGTGTCCGCCATTGCTTCCCACTCCAAACATCCAATTCAAACCTTGTAGTATTGCTTTTAGATTATAAATAGAGCCGTCTTTAACCATAATGCGGACTGTATAATAGCTGGTGGTTAACACGAGTAGGCTGCTTGTCCATAGGTAAGCAGCCATGAGCCTTGGATAGCTGCCGATAGTGTTTTGATAGACATCAAAAGCGACCGCTTTATGTTCAGATTCTTCAATGGCATGCCAAATAAACAAAGCTCTAAAGGACGGATGTACCTCTTCAAATAAACTAGAGTTAGACAGCATTAGGGCGCCAAGCATGGCGGTAAAATGTTCGAGTGCAGCAGTAGCGGCCATTTGATCCTTTGGTGATAAAAGGGTGCAAATTTTATCCAGCAGCCACTCTGTATGCTTTTCTATCATATCAGTAGGAATTCCCTTGTTTTTAAGCGCTAAACTGAGTTGTTCGTGTTCATTAGCGTGGTGCGCTTCTTGACCAATAAAGCCTCGAGCATCTTTTTTAAGCTCTTCATCTGTAATACTATCTTGGAATAAGCGCACTGATTCGATTAAAAAGCGTTCACCGGCTGGGAACTGAGCTGATAGTGAGTGAAATATAGCTGAAAGAAAGGGGTTGTTGGCATAGAAATTTGCCTTCAGTCCAGACTCATAGCTCATGTCTAACTTATGTGGCTTGATGTTAACATTTGATGGGCGGCGTAAGCGTGGTGTAACTTTTTTTGCTTTGAGAAAGTTTAGCATGTTCTTCTCCATTTATATTGAAGTGTTACTGTGGCGATTTTTGAGGCTGTGTTGCTCTACATCCTCCAATAGCTTGTGCAGAGATGTGTCATTAGCAATGCATTTGTCGAAAACTGGATTAGCTAGACCACGCAGCCAGGCATAAGGAAGCCATCCTGCAGGAGCCACTACTGTGGTTGCTCTTCGTTTAACAGCGGTAACTAATATTTCTGCAGCCCTTGTTGGAGTAAGTCTACTTTTTAACAAGTGAGGTAAACGTTGGTGGAGAGCCTCTCCAACAGAGTTATGGTCTAACGTGGCCCTAGCGAGTTGAGTATCTACAATACCGAAATACGCTGTGGTTACAGTTACACCATGTGTCGAGAGTTCGAGTTTGAATGCTCTTGCTAGTTGTTCTGCGGCAGCTTTGCTAATCATGTAGGCGGCACCTGCGATAGGGGGGCAGAATGCAGCGCAGGAAGCTACTACAAGTATATGGCCGCGCTCCGCAATAAGTGACTCTATGGCGGGATAAATAGTGTTTAATACACCAGTTACATTTACCGACATAACTTGATCAAAATCAGCAAGAGAGCTAGTGCGTAAAGTTGCTGGAGGAGGCGTGATTCCAGCATTAGCAATCACTAAGTCCACTTTGCCAAAGTGTTTAATTGCCTGCTCTATAGCTCTTTGCATTGCTTCGCGATCTGTGACATCAGCGCAGATTGAAAGCGCGTTGATTCCAAGCTTTTTAGCAGCAGCTTGAGACGCTAATTCGTCGCGATCAATGATGGCAACTTTACTGCCTTGTGCATACAGAAGTTGAGCGGTTTGCCAGCCAATTCCATTTGCACCACCGGTGATGACTGCCACTTTTTCTCTTAAGGAGAAAGGTTGCTTGGCTTTAGAATGCCATTGTAATAATCGTGATAGCATGACTTTATCCTGTTTTTTTTAGCAAATAATTTTTGCGATCCCAACGAGATGTGCGCCACCGATAGGTGAAGGACCAGTTTGGATAAAGTCCAGCATTTTCACCTTTTTCATTGGTGTAATAGCTTTTACAACCACCTCCGAGCCAGGCACCTTTTTGTGAGCGAGCATGCATTTCGTCAACAAATGCATCTTGAACTTCAGGTTTTATCTCAAATCGAGTAATGGAGCTTTTACGTAAGCGTTTAATTGCATCAACAATATAAGTCACTTCGTTTTCAATCATAAATAGGCCGGATTGATTGCCTGCAGCAGAGAAGGGGCCAAGAATAGTAAACATATTAGGGAAGTTAGCATTGGCTACACCTAGATAGCTTTGGGGGCGCTCAGAGTAGACCTCAGCAATGGTCTTGCCGTGAGTGCCTGTGATGTTATGACTTAAGCGCGCTAACTGCTGAAAACCAGTTGCCGTAATGATGACGTCAACAGGATATTCAGCGCCATTATCTGTTATTAAGCTATGAGATTTGATCTGCTTTATGGGCTCTGTAACGAGCTTGACGTTAGGTTTTATAATGGCGGGATAGTAGTTGTCTGAGAAAATAGCGCGCTTGCAGCCAATAGTGTATTTAGGTGTTAGTTTTTTGCGTAGCTTAGGATCAGGCACCTGACGCTTAAGTTGATAGTGTCCTAAAGTTTCAAATATTTTTCCAAAACTGGTATTTACGAAACCCACTAATCCAAAAGACTCTATCATCATGTACCAGCTTGCTCTTGAGAGTTTTTGTGCGATAGGAAAACGACGATAAATAAATTTCTCTGGGCGACTTATGTTGCGGTCTAGGCGTGGAAGAATCCAAGGAGGTGTACGCTGAAATACAGTGAGACTTTTGGCTAAAGGCTGTATTTCAGGGATAATTTGAACCGCAGAAGCACCCGTTCCGATAACAGCAACGCGTTTGTCGTTGAAGTCATAGTCATGTTTCCAGTGCAGGCTGTGGATAATTGGCAGCTTTGTCTCTTGTAGGCCTTTGATATCTGGATAAGAGGCCTCAGCAAAAGGGCCTGCAGCGGTAATAAAGATATTGGCGCTGATTGAGCCATGATTTGTTTTTATCTCCCATGTATTTTTTTCTTCATTAAATCTAGCTGATAATACCTCAGTGTTTAGTTGAATGTGTTGAGAGATATTATATTTTTGTGCGCTGTTTTTGATGTAAGCATGAATTTCTGGTTGTGTTCCAAACTTTTTGCTCCAGTTTGGGTTGGGCTCGAAGGAGTAGCTATACAGAGTTGAGGGCACATCGCAAGCAGCACCTGGATAGGTATTACGTGCCCATGTGCCGCCAATGTCGTTGAATCTTTCCAAAATAGTAAAGTCTTTAATGCCGGCTTGACGTAGTTTGATTGCTAAGCCGATACCACCAAAGCCAGCACCAACAATAACAATGGGGTGATGTTTGATTTTGTGTGGTGGTTCTGGAGCGCTTGTAGTTTTTTTTGTCTCTGTCATTTTAGTCTCCGGTTTTTTTAGATAAAAACACTGAAACAACTTGCAAAGTGTAACTTTCAAAGTGTAAGTTATAGCCAAACATAAAAGAGCGCAAGTTTTTTTATGTCTAAATACTGAGAGGAAGTGATAAAACTATGTTCAATCGGGCAGTATCCCCTTCAACGCAACAACGAATGTCATCATCTGATCGCCGCGAGCAAATTTTAGATGTGGCCAAGGGAATAGTGGCTAAAGATGGTTTTTTGGCTGTTACCATGAAACGATTGGCAGAGGAGGCGGGCATAACGCGGACATTAATTTATCAGCAATTTGGTGATTTAACAGGCGTATTTACTGCGCTAATTGAACGTGAGTTTGCGGCGGAGCTAGCGGTTTATCTTCGTTCCACCTCGGAACACGCTGGTGGTGGAGTAGAGCAGTTCGTAGCGGTCATTGCAGACTTGCTTAAAGGAGTTGACGCAAACCCAGCTGCTTGGCGTTTATTTTTAATGCCTCCAGAAGGTAGCCCCGATACATTGCATGATCGATTAAAAGAAACGCAATCCATGGTGCAAGCATACTTGGGTGAGAGCTTAAAGAACGCGGTGTTGCAGGGTACTTCAGTGATAATTAGTGAGGATGTTGAACTGGGTGCTGAGAGTATACGCGCTGTGGCAGAAAATGTTCTACGCTTACGGCTTGAGGCACCAGAAAAATTCAGTCATCAACGACTATTGAATCATGTGCGCTTGTTATCCCAGATGCTATTTGGAGTAACAGTCGATACATAACATCATAATAATTAAATGAATAATGAGAATGAAATGAATACGAACCAATTGCTTTCCTACCCTTTGGAGCGTTTTCTGCATTGGGAAAAAACGCAGCCTAATAAAGTTTATATGACCCAGCCTTTTCCAGATGGCAAGGTGGTGGATTACACTTGGGCTGAGGTGGGAGACCAAGTGAGGCGCATGGCAGCGTATTTGGTTTCCTTGGATTTACCAAAAAAAAGCCATATCGCTTTGCTTGGCAAAAATAGTGCTCACTGGATTATGGCCGATATTGCCATTTGGATGGCGGGTCATGTCAGTGTGCCTGTGTATCCTACAATGAGTGGGGAGTCGGCGGGCTATGTGATTGAGCACAGTGATGCCATTATGTTAATGCTTGGGAAAATGGATGGGGTAACGGATAACTGGAACGGTATAGAGCCACACTTGCCGAAGGATTTAACCATTGTTTCGTTACCAATGTCGCCGCGCAACGATACGCCGCATTGGGATGATATCATTAAGCAACACGAACCTTTGGAGGCCCTGAGATTGCTAGCGCCAGAGGAGTTAGCAACTATTATTTATACGTCTGGTAGCACAGGGCAGCCAAAGGGCGTTATGCACAATCAAGTATCGGCAGCTAGGGCTTGTGAAGCGATGTTTGATTGCTTTGGTTTAACCCCCGACGACCGGATGATTTCTTATTTGCCGCTTTCTCATGCGGCTGAGCGCGCCGCTGTTCAATTGCACTCTATGTATAACGGGTTTCACGTGTATTTTAGCGACTCCTTGGACACCTTTGCTGAAGATTTACGCCGAGCAAGACCGACGTTTTTCTTCTCTGTTCCGCGCTTATGGACAAAATTCCATCAGGCTGTGGCAGCGAAAATGCCCGATGAAAAATTGTCCAAATTGCTTAAAGTGCCACTATTGAACCGAGTGGTACGCAAAAAAATATTGACTCAGTTAGGGCTAAATCATTGCCGTATAGCGGTAACGGGATCAGCGCCTCTATCGCCTCACTTAGTAGCTTGGTATCGCAGTTTAGGACTAGAGATGCTTGATGGCTATGGTATGACAGAGAACTTTGCTGCTTCGCATTTTAGTCGTGTGGGACAGGTGCGTTTAGGTTATGTGGGTAGCCCAGTAAAAGGAGTGGTAGCGCGCATTAATCCTGAAACTGAAGAGCTTGAAGTAAAAAGCCCAGCGCAGATGATGGGCTACTATAAAATGCCAGAGCAAACAGCTGCGGAGGTTACTGCGGACGGTTTTATGAAAACCGGTGATCGCGGTGAAATTGATGCCCATGGCCGTTTAAAGCTTACTGGCAGGGTAAAAGAGTTATTTAAAACGGCAAAGGGAAAGTATGTGGCGCCAGCTCCGGTGGAAAATAAGCTAAGTGAGCATGTGGCATTAGATGCTATTTGCGTAGCAGGTACAGGGTTACCGCAGCCTATTGCTCTAGCTACTATTTCACCTGAGCTTTTGCCGCGGCTTCAGGATGAGGGTTATGTGGAGCAGCTCACAGGGGAGCTTGCAGAGTTTCTGCAAGAGACCAACGCCACGCTTGATGAGCATGAGCGCTTGGACTGTCTAGTCATTGTGGCTGAAGAGTGGACAGTTGAGAATGAGTTTTTGACGCCTACCTTAAAGATTCGCCGCAACGTTATTGAAGATAAATATATGGCAAACGCTGAGGAATGGTTAGCACAAAGGCAGCCAGTAATTTGGGCACAAGTGTAATGGTTGGATGCAAGGGGTGCGGTTATCATAAAGACCCTGAACATCAATCGAAATGACAGCAATAACAATGGAGTAAAAGAATGAAGCTAGAACAATCTGTGGCAGTGATTACTGGCGGGGCATCAGGCCTTGGACTTGCAACAGTTCGGCGTTTTGTGGAAGCAGGCGCCAAGGTGGCGATTTTGGATTTTAACCAAGAAGCAGGCGAAGCCGCGGCTAACGAATTTGGTGATAATGTTATTTTTATACAAACAAATGTGGCTGATGAAGCTTCGGTTGCCAATGCCATTGATAAAACCATGGAAGTGTTTGGCGCTATTCATATTTGCATCAACTATGCAGGCATTGGTAGTGCTGCTAAAACCTTAGGCCGAAAGGGGCCGTTTCCTCTTGATGAGTTCAATCGTGTGATTCAAGTTAATTTGGTGGGCTCGTTTAACGTACTACGTCTCGCCGCTGCAGAAATGGCGAAAAATGAACTTGTGGATGGCGAACGTGGAGTCATAATTAACACTGCTTCTGTGGCTGCCTACGAAGGCCAAATTGGCCAAGCAGCATATAGTGCTTCTAAAGGCGGTATTGTGGGTATGACATTACCTGTCGCGCGTGACCTGGCTGAATATGGCATTCGTGTTAATACAATCGCCCCAGGGTTAATCCATACACCGCTATTCGATAGTTTGGGTGAGAAAGTAATAGCTTCTCTATCGGCCACCGTGCTTAACCCTCAGCGCTTAGGCCAGCCTGATGAAATTGCTAAAACAGCGCAATTTATTGTGGAGAATGCCTATGTAAATGGAGAGACTATTCGCGTGGATGGTGGTATTCGCATGCAGGCTCGCTAACACACGTAATATTATTGCTTACGGCTGCTTTGCTAGTTGAGTGGAGCGGCTATTTTTTGATACGAGACATGATTGGCCCTGTGAATAAAAAGTGATAGAGGGAAAACAATGACGGAAGTAGTTTTGTATGAGGTTAAAAACCGGGTTGCCACATTGACTCTGAATCGACCTCAAGCACGCAACGCAATGAATAAGATGATGCGTATGGCACTTATTGAAAAGCTTGACTGTGCTTTAAACGATGATGACGTGCGGGTAATTGTATTAGCTGCCACGGCACCTGTTTTTTGCGCCGGTGCAGACTTGAAAGACGATATGGGGCCTGACTTTTTTCCGCAAGAGGAGCTTGAAAAAGAGTTTAAACCCTCGCTAATGCGTATTGCCAAGGGGGGCAAGCCTGTTATTGCGGCAGTAAATGGGCCTGCGGCAGGTATTGGTGCAGCGTATGCTCTGGCTTGCGATTTATGTGTTATGGCTAATGACGCTAGTATTTATATGGCGTTTGCTCATATTGGCTTTATTCCTGACGGTGGTGTCACTTGGCAATTGCTGCGTGGGATGGGCCGTCGCCGCGCTTATGAGCTCATTGCAACCGGGGGTAAATTAACTGCAGAAGAGTGTTTGCAGTATGGCTTTGCCAACCGTGTTGTGTCTGCAGATAATCTTGCCCACACTGCTCAAATGCTTGCAGAACAGCTCGCCGAGCAAGCACCGTTAGCATTGAGATACGCCAAAGAGGCTCTTTACAGAGTGTCTATGCTAGATTTAGAAGATGCGATTTCTTTTGAAGCAAGCTTACAGAACTACTGTGTCCGCAGTGAGGATGGGCGTGAAGGTGTAAGTGCCTTTTTAGAAAAAAGAAAGCCTGTATATAAAGGAAAATAATAATTATCGCTAAAGTTTAAATGGAGGAGCTTATGCAGCGCTTACCCTTTGAGGCAGAGATGGATATGTTTCGCGATGCTGCTCGGCAATTTTTTCAGAAAGAGATTCGCCCTCATAGTGAACGCTGGCGTGAAGCAAACATCGTTGATAGAGAGGCTTTTTTAAAAGCTGGTGAGCAGGGCTATTTATGCATGTGGGCAGACGAACAGTATGGCGGCTTAGGCCTGAAAGACTTTCGATATGAGCAGATTTTAATTGAGGAAAATACATTTCACGGGGATCCAGGCTACTTTATTACGTTACATAGTCGTTTAGTAGCGCCATATATTGAGCACTTTGGAACAGACGAGCAAAAAGAGCGGTTTTTGCCTAAGCTTATTAGCGGGGAAAGTATTATTGCAATTGCAATGACAGAGCCTGATGCGGGTTCAGATTTAGCGGGGATGAAGTCACGGGCAGTGGAAAGTGGCGAGGACTGGGTGCTTAACGGCTCTAAAACCTATATTTCTAATGGTATTAATGCCGATGTAATAATTGTTGCAGCTAAAACACATGCAAATAACCCACATGGTATTACATTGTTTTTGGTTGAGCGTGGCATGGAAGGGTTTGAACGCGGACGTAACCTAAAAAAAATGGGTATGAAGTCTCAAGATACAGCAGAGCTTTTTTTTGAAAATGTAAGGATTCCCAAGAAGAATGTGCTAGGGCAGGTGCATGGAGGTTTTTATCATTTGATGCAAGGTTTGGCAGAGGAGCGTCTAATTGCAGCCTGCGGCAATATTGCTGCCGCACAACATGCTTTGCGAATTACTCGAGAGTTCGTTAAAGAGCGCAAAGTTTTTGGTGAGCCACTGAGTCGTATGCAAAATACTCGCTTTGTGTTAGCGGCTTTAGATGCGGAGATAGATATGGCGCAGTGCTATGTTGATCGTTGTGTACAAGTACATAACGAAGGTAAGTTAAATTCGGTGGATGCTGCGCGTGCTAAATTACTCACCAGTGAAATTAATGGACGCATGGTGGATGCAGGGGTGCAACTACATGGTGGCGCAGGCTATATGGAAGAGTATGAAATTTGTCGGCTATATCAAGATGAGCGCGTGCATCGTATCTTGGCGGGTACGTCTGAAATTATGAAGGAAATCATTGCTAGAGATATTCTAGACTAAGTCTGATTGTGTTAAAGGCTTGCGCTCACCACTATGGATGAGCGCAAGTTTGACTTTTTATTGGAATATGGACTTTAGCTCCAAAAACTCTAGTAGCCCGTATTTTCCCCATTCACGTCCAATACCTGATTGTTTATAGCCACCAAAGGGGGCTTCAAGCTGGGCCCTTGCGTTATTGATATGCACATTACCCGCTCTAAGTCGCTTGGCAACATCCTTGGTTGCTTCTAAGTTTGAGCCGTAAACATAGGCCGATAAACCGTAAATGGTGTCGTTGGCTAGGGTTATGGCTTGTTCCACTGAATCGTAGGGAATAATACACAGCACGGGGCCGAAAATTTCTTCTTGGGCGATGCGCATTTGATTGTGTACTTGGCTAAACACTGTGGGCTGAAGGTAATAGCCCCTCGACAAATGCGCAGGGCGCTCTGTGCCACCGGTGATAAGCTTGGCGCCTTCTTCGATACCTAGCTCAATATAGTATTTAACCCTTTCATATTGTCGTTGATTGGCAATGGGGCCAAGGCGCGTGGCTGGATTTGTGGGGGAGCCCACTGTGAGAGCTTCGCAGGCTTCGCGCGCTAGAGTTTCTACTTTCTGCAAATGTTGCTTAGGCACTAATAATCGAGTAGGGGCGTTACAGCTTTGCCCGCTGTTATTCATGACTGCTCTTATGCTGCTCTGCACTGCTTGCTCAATATCACAATCGGGTAGCAAGATATTAGCGGACTTGCCTCCAAGCTCTAGCGATACGCGCTTAATATGGTTGGCGGCTTCATGAAGCACAGAAACGCCAGCGCGGTTAGAACCTGTGAGGGAGACTAGGTCGATGCGTGGGTCAGAAGAAAGTTGCGGTCCCACCGTCTCACCTTGTCCGAACACCATATTAAAAACCCCTTTGGGTGGTTCTGCTTTGGCGATAATCTCGGTGAGGAGCATGGCGGAAAGTGGAGCAAGTTCACTTGGCTTGAACACTAGAGAGCAACCCGCCAGTAAAGCAGGGGCAATTTTGCACATGGCTTGGTTCATGGGCCAGTTCCAAGGCGTAATAAGTGCCGCAACGCCTGCCGCCTCGTAGCGAAGGGTGTAGCCATTATTGGCTTCCTCAAAAGCAAAACTTTTAGCTGCTTCAAGTGCACTTTTGATTTGATTTAGCCCTAATGGCGCCTGTGCTTTTTGCGCCAATGTGATGGGAGCGCCCATTTCGGTGCTGATTGCTAGAGCAAGCTCGTCTTGATATTCCTCGTAGATGGCCAAAATGCGCTCCACGAGCTCAATGCGTTCTTGCACAGGGCTTTGACTGTAACAATGGAAAGCTTGATGAGCTGCCTCAATGGCTGCGCTTACCTCGGCTTTTGTGGCCATAGGCACTTGGTGCAATACAGCTTCTGTGGCGGGGTCGATAAGGGGAACGTGGGTTCTCGGCATCTTTTCAAGCTGCCAAGCACCATTGATATAAAAACCTTTTGTGAAGGGCATTGGTGTACCTCTTACTAGTATGGATAATCAACTTTGCGCCATAAAAACCATGAAATGCAAGCATAAAAAAGCCGGTTCTTAGAACCGGCTTGCGTCGCCATTAAGTGGCTTTGTCAGACGTGTTATAGAGTGGCACGCCGGATAACTTTCTCACCACAACATAGAACAGTGGGATAAAGAAAATAGCCAGCACAGTGGCGGCTAGCATGCCGCCAAATACGCCCGTACCAATGGCATTACGAGCGCCTGAGCCTGCTCCAGAGCTAAGCATCAGAGGAGTTACGCCGAACATAAACGCCATGGAAGTCATGAGGATGGGGCGTAAACGCATACGTACAGCTTCTAGAGTGGCGTTTACTAAGCCACGTCCTTCAGCCTCGAGGTCTTGGGCAAATTCAGCAATTAAAATAGCATTCTTAGCCGACAACCCAATGGTGGTGAGTAGGCCTACTTGGAAAAACACATCATTATTGAGGTCTCTAAAATAGGCACCAAGCACAGCGCCTAGTACGCCGAGGGGGACGACCAGCATAACTGAGAACGGTATAGACCAGCTTTCATAGAGTGCGGCCAAGCAAAGTAATACCACTAGCATGGATAGCAAGTACAGTAGGGGCGCTTGACTGCCCGCCTGTTTTTCTTGGTAAGAAAGGCCGGTCCACTCGTAGCCAAAACCACGGGGGAGCTGCTCGCTGAGCGATTCCATAATGGTCATGGCATCACCCGTACTAAAGCCAGGCGCGGCACTGCCTTGGATATTAATAGAAGGGACGCCGTTAAAGCGTTCCACTTGCTGTGGTCCCGAAGTCCATTTGCCACTGGCAAAGGCTGAGAAGGGCACCATTTCGCCCTGGTTATTACGAGCGAACCATTTGTTTATGTCCTCGGGCACCATGCGGTAGTCTGCTTGGGCCTGTACATATACTTTCTTTACACGCCCGCGGTCCACGAAATCATTGACATAATTAGAACCCCAAGCGATAGACAGGGTGTTGTTGATGTCGTTAATAGACACCCCCAAAGTACGTGCTTTTTCTTGGTCGATAATAAGCTGATATTGGGTGTTATCAGGCTGGCCGTTCTGCCGTACATCCATTAAGCCTTCATGCTCATTAGCCATTTGCAGAAGTTGCTGGGCGGCTTGGGTGAGTGCTTCATGGCCTAAACCACCTCTATCTTGCAGCTGCATGTTAAAGCCGCTTGAAATACCAAGCGCTGGAATGGCTGGTGGGTTCAGGGTGAAGATAAAGGCCTCACGAATGGTGCCAAAGTACGCCATGGAACGAGCAATTACATCGTGTACGCTGTCACGAGATAAATCCCGCTCATCCCAACTCTTTAAGCGAATAAAAGCCATACCAGTGTTCTGGCCACGCCCAGCAAAGCTAAAACCTGCCACAGCAAAGATGGATTCCACCACATCGCTTTCTTCTTCGCGGTAGTAATCTTCTATTTTTTTGATGACTTCTAGTGTTTGCTCTTGGGTGCTACCAGAAGGCAATTGAATCATAGCAAGCATAATGCCTTGGTCCTCTTCGGGTAAAAAAGCAGAAGGTAAGCGCATAAATACCAAACCAAGCACTGCTACAACAGCCACATAAATAAGGAGGTAGCGGCCGCGGCGCTGTAAGATATGCCCAACCGAGCTCTGATAACTGTTGGTGCTCTTTTCAAACCAGCGATTAAATCCTGAAAAGAAACGTCCAAGTAGGGTGTTTTTAGGTGCATGCCCCCCCTTGGGGATAGGCTTAAGCATAGTGGCGCAAAGGGCTGGGGTGAGCACAATGGCCACAACCACTGAAAGCACCATGGCCGATACGATGGTAATGGAAAATTGCTTATAAATTGCCCCGGTGGAACCTGGGAAAAAGGCCATGGGAACAAACACTGCAGACAGCACTAAAGCAATCCCCACAAGTGCGCCAATGATTTGGCTCATGGAGCGTTTTGTGGCTTCTTTCGGTGGCAACCCTTCTTCCACCATTACCCGTTCCACGTTTTCCACCACCACAATTGCGTCATCCACTAATAATCCGATGGCGAGCACGAGGCCGAACATGGTCAGGGTGTTAATGGTGAACCCAAAAGAAATAAGCACTGCCAGGGTACCTAATAGAACCACAGGCACTGCAATGGTAGGAATTAAGGTGGCACGGAAATTCTGTAAAAACAGATACATCACCAAGAACACCAAAATAATCCCTTCAATCAAGGTATAGACCACCTCGGTGATGGATATTTTTACAAAGGGCGTTGTGTCGTAGGGGAACTCGACTTTAAGCCCTGGTGGAAAGAACTCTTCTAATTCAGCTATTCGCTCTCGTACCAAATTAGATGTTTCCAGCGCATTAGCACCGGTGGCAAGGTTGATGGCTAAACCACTTGAAGGTTGGCCATTGTAGCGACCTTCAATGGCATAGTTCTCTGCACCAAGGGAGACATCCGCCACGTCTTGGAGTGTTACCTTGGCACCGTCTGGGGCGACTTTGAGCATAATACGCCCAAATTCTTCTGGCGTTGATAGCTGGGTTTGAGCAATAAGCGTAGCGTTAAGTTGTTGCCCCGGAATAGCTGGGGTGCCGCCTAACTCACCACTAGCAACATGGTGGTTTTGTTCTTGGATAGCGGCAATCACATCGCTCGGAGTTAAAGAGAACTCGTTAAGTTTTGATGCGTCCAGCCAGATGCGCATAGCGTAGGGCGCACCAAATAGCTGCGTTTGGCCCACCCCTTGTACACGGCTAATGGGGTCTTGGATATTGGTAGCAATAAAGTCGGCAATATCTGCCCTGTCCATGGACCCATCCGTGGAAATAAAACCCATTACCATCAAAAACGAATCAGAAGATTTTGTAACTTGCACACCAAGCTGTTGCACCTGCTGGGGCAGCAAAGGCATGGCACGGTCTAGTTTGTTTTGCACCTGTACCTGTGCTATGTCGGGATCTGTGCCCGGCGCAAAGGTTAGCACGGTGGAGGCAGAGCCTGCAGAATCACTTTTTGAGGTCATATAAAGCAAGTTATCCAAGCCGTTCATTTGTTGCTCGATAACCTGGGTCACAGAGTCCTCAACGGTTTTTGCCGAAGCGCCTCGATAGGTGGCACGAATACTCACTTCAGGTGGCGCCACCTGGGGGTATTGCTCGATTGGCAAGATGGGTATAGAAAGTACCCCCGCCAACATAATAATGATGGCAATAACCCATGCAAAAATGGGCCTTTCAATAAAAAAGTTAGCCATGGGTTACTCTTCCTCTCCTTCGTGATTAGAAAGTGCCACGGGGGTGGTTGTTACTCCAGGCTGAATACGTTGTACGCCATCGATAATGAGGCGGTCACCAGCGTTAAGCCCTTCGGTGACTAACCATTTATTACCCACGGTGCGGCTTGCCACCACAGGTTGTGCGATAACCTTGTTATCATCGTCGAGTAAGAAAACGGATGCGTTACCGCGAGGGTCGCGACGCAGTGCCATTTGCGGAATTAAAATAGCGTCGCTAACTTGGCCTTCAGGTACGCTAGCGCGCACATACATACCTGGCAAAAGCACGCCCTCAGGATTTGGGAATAAAGCACGCAATGTAACGGACCCTGTGCTTTCGTTTACCGCCACTTCTGCGAATTGTAAGGTGCCTTTTTCCGCGTAAGGACTGCCATCTTCAAAGCGTAAAGTGATGGTTTCAGCTGAGGCGTCGAGATGGCCGTCGGCAATGGCTTGTCGTAGTTGGCGCAGCTTAGCAGCTGATTGTGTTATATCCACGTAAATGGGGTCAAGTTGGCGAATGGTGGCGAGCGCTTCTGGCTGGCCGGCGGTAACAAGCGCGCCTGCTGACACACTGGAACGACCGATTTGTCCATCAATAGGGGACCTGATGGTGGTGTAATCTAAATTAATGCGAGCACTTTCTAGGGCTGCTGAGGCAGCTGCTACTTGGGCTTTAAGCTCAGTGGTTCGCGCCTTGGATTCATCAAATTCTTGCTGGCTTACGGCGCTACGGTTGTGTAGCTTCTCTAATCGCTCATGCCGCACGTTCTGGATGTTTAATTGGGCTTTTGCACCCTCTACATTGGCACGCGCTGTGGCTTCTTGCGCTGCGTAAACGCGCTTGTCAATACGGTATAATGCTTGGCCCTTTTTTACCATTTGGCCCTCTTCAAAGAGGCGCTCTTCAATGATGCCGCTTACTTGTGGGCGTACTTCTGCAGTTTTGAAGGAAACGGTTCGTCCTGGCAGTTCTGTTTCGAGTGTGACGGCATGGGGGCTAATAGTAATAAAGCCCACTTCTGCAGGGGGCGGCGTAGCGCTTTCCTGGGTGTCGTTACCACAAGCGCTGACAGTGATGGCAATGGCCATAGTGAGCCACAGAGAACGAATGTTACTGCGCATAATTAAGCCTTATAAATTTATTACGGAGACAGGGGTGAAATTCAGCCCTTAGCTGAGCGAAAATACACTCGAGATGTTAAGTGCAAGTTAAAAAAACAGGTAGAAACTATACATATATTCAGTGCTGTATGTATAGTGCAGGAGATTAAGAATTCATATTAATGGCGCTCAATTAAGAAGGCCTTAGGATAGATAAAAATTGCGCTATTATATCCGAGATAACGCCGCCACTGCGTATGAAATTTGGCAAGCGATCCTGCTGCGGTGTGCTTAATATCGTAATTAAACTAAAGATGAAGATGTAGGTAAGAGTAATGCTAAAGGTGTTGGTAACGAATGATGATGGCATTCATGCACCAGGGTTAGCTGTTGCTGAAAAAATTGCTGCTGAACTCGCAGCAGAAGTATTGGTGGTAGCCCCAGAACAAGATTGTAGTGGTTTATCTCAGGGCATCACTATGCACCAACCGTTGCGATTAAGAGAATGTGGGGATAATCGCTTTGCTTTGTCCGGTACGCCAGCTGATTGCGTGTTGTTTGCAAGCGCTTATTTTTATCAGGACACAGCCCCTGATTTGGTGATTAGTGGCGTTAATTCGGGGGCCAATGTGGGAGATGCGGTCCAGTACTCTGCAACAGTAGGGGCTGCCTTAGCGGCTGCACATTTAGGCTGGTCAGCTGTGGCGTTAAGCCAAGCCTTTATTGGTGACCGAGAACAAATAGACTGGAGTGCTAGTGAGATATTGGCGAAAGATTATATTCGTCAATGTTTAGCAGTTGATGAAGCGGCTTGTTGGAATATTAATTTCCCAGCTGTGGAGGCAACTGCGGTGAAAGGATTCCGTTATTGCCAGCAAGCTGAAAAAAATATTGCAGCGGTGCAAGCTCGTTTAACCCCAGACGGGCGCGGCATTAATAGCTATTGGCTAGGATTTAGCAAAGCTATTGGTACAGGTGAACAACCGGGTACTGACATTCAAGCCTTGCGCAATAAAAAAGTGGCGTTAATGCCTTTGCTATCGCACAGAACAGACAGCGATGTATTAAAGGCATTGCAGGCAATGCACTTAGCAGCGAAACAAGCAGGGGGCAGTCTATAAAACCAGTGGTTATAAAGCGGGCTTATACAGCTCCAGCAGCGGAGGATGGCTATCGTGTGCTGGTGGACCGTTTATGGCCGCGAGGTGTGAGCAAAGCTAAAATAAAGCTTGACGAGTGGAACAAGGAGGTAGCGCCCTCTACTGAACTAAGAAAATGGTTTGACCACAAAAAGGAGCGCTTTGAGGAGTTTTCTTCTCACTACCGGGATGAGCTGAAAAGCCAGCAGCATGAGTTGCAGCGTTTAAACCATATTAGAGCTAAACATCAGCTTTGCTTGGTTTATGGTGCTAAGGATGAAAGCTGCAACCACGCCTTGGTTCTTAAATCTGTATTAGAGGCACTGTAGCTTACCTGTTTTATGGTGTGGTTAGCTAAGCGTAATTACGCGCTTGCCGCTAAAATCATTGTCTTGCATATGTTGGTGGGCAAGAGGGGTTTCACTAAATGTGAACTCTTGTAATGGAAGAGCGTGTAACTTGTCGGCTTCAAAATAAGTGAGCAAACGCTCATTGAAGAAGTTAGCCATTCGTAGACGCTCAGCCAAAGGTTGGCTGCGCATAGTTAAAGCGCTAATGTGTTGCCTGTTTTGTAGGAATGGCATGAGATTAATGGTGGTGCTATTGCCGCCTAAAATACCAATAACCACCAGATGGCCTTCGCGGCGAAGCCCAGGGAGGAGGCTGCTCCAATCTGGCCCCACCATATCGAAGATAACACTCACGCCTTGACCGTCGGTAAGTGCTAACAGCTGCTGAGAAAGTGAATCATCTTCCGTCACTAAATGCTGCAAGCCTAGAGCTTGAGCTGTGTCTAAGCGCATCTTGTTACGGCTGCTACCTATGGTAGGGTTCCCAAAAACTTGGCAAAGCTGTACTGCAGCCAAACCGACACTAGAAGTGGCGGGGCGTATTAAGCACCATTGCCCGTGAGTCAATCCAGCTTGGAGATAAATGGCACGGTAAGCGGTTAAAAAAGCTTCTGGAATAGTGGCGGCCTCTGCCATTGATAGCCCAGCGGGGATGGTAAGGGCTTCTTCTTCATGGGTGACTAGGTATTCAGCATAAGCACCACCAGGAATTAACCCCATTATTTTGTCGCCCACTTTACGGTGTAGCGTTTTTGCGCCCACAGCAACAATAGTGCCGCTATATTCAAGCCCCGGAATATCTTGCACTGTGCCCTGAGGAGCGGGGTATAAACCGCGCGTTTGTAGCAAATCCGCACGATTGACACCAATAGCCGCCACTTGTACTAATACATCGCTGGGGCCGAGTTCGGGCATAGGACGAGTTTCTAAGTGGAGGGTGGAGTTTGATATGCACCAAGCACGCATGGACATAGTGTTTCCTCTAGGCAAGCGGTTAACTCTGTGATTAATGCACGACTCGTTTTACGAGTGATTGTTATGATAGCCCAAGTTGTTAAAGCTATATTATGAATGATAGTGTGGTTTTGCTTGAGAAAGTTCGTTTTGTCCTCATAGTAGTGGTTTAGTATTCGAATTTTACACTTGCCCACCGGAGCTTTTATGGCCATTCAACAGCAGCCAGGTTTGTTATCAAGAATTTTGTTTTTTATTATTGCTTTGCTAGCAACAGCTGGTTTTTTCGTGGTTGGCGCCACTGTTTTCTTGGTGCTGCTCGGCTTTGCTGTTATTGCTTTTGTTTCATTCAGCCTAAGGGTTTGGTGGTTGAAGCGTAAACTTGCACGACAGTACGGGGAGGGGTTTCAGCGCCAGCAAGCGGATAGGGATGCTTTTATAAGAACGCAACAATATTACAGTGGTAATAGGGCATCAAAGAACACTATTAAAGGTGTGATAGTAGAGGGCGAAATAGTAGAACCCTCTGATAATAACGAATAATGAAAAGTAAAGGAGAATCAAGTTGAATTCGATTAATCGATTTGCGGTGGTAGTAGTAGGGGTGGTTGGTGCTAGCGGGGTTGCCGCGAATGATTATATTCCACAACCTTATGTAGGGGCTCAATATGGGCACACCAATTTTAACCGCGGCGCTCTTAACCATGTGAACCAGAACCATATCACCGCTCGTGTGGGAGCTGAGATGTTTCAGCTTTTAGGCTTGGAGGCGCGTGTGGGAACAGGGTTTACCACTGTCGACAAAGGCGGTAACAGAGTAAAAGGGCGTTATAACTATGGGGTTTTTGGTGTGGTTAACTTACCCACTGATACCGCTATTTCGCCATATGTGCTTGGGGGGTATACCCATGTTTCTACAGGTATAAATGGCCGAAATTTCCGCGATGATTCAGCTGCTTATGGGCTTGGTTTAAATTGGAATGTGAGCGATGCTGTGTCTGTGAATGGAGAGTTTATGCGCTTGGTAGATAATGATTGGTCTCGGCAGAGCACAACGGCATTTGGTGTTAAATATAACTTTTAACGCCTGCTGATTCAAAGAACATAGTTTTACCCAAGCTCTTGTTTGAGCTTGGGTTTTTATTTGTAAAAAATTGGTGTTGGCGCCGCGGATTAGGGCTTGCTGATGTTCGGGGTGCGTGGTCATTTAAGTCATAGAGAAGCATAAAAATAGCTTGTACCGATAGTTTAATTTCTATATGGTGTTATCCATTCAAACGCTTGTTTGATTTTACTGTGGCTCTAACTAATAAACTCGTATAAGGAGAGTGCAATGAGCACTGAGTTTTTGTCGGATGAATGGTTTGCAAAAGTAGCAGAGTTGCGTGCAGCAGCTGGTGATATCGAAGTACCGGCGGCTCTAGCAGATCTGGCCATTAATATTAATGTTAGTACTGACGCAGGTGAAAAGCAGATTTCACTTGTGGCTGGCATGCTAGAAGAAGGCCATGCCGCAGATGCACCCACCACTATGACATTGCCTGCAGATTTGGCTAAGCGCATTTTAATCGAAGGTGACCAGTCTGCAGGAATGCAAGGTTTTATGAGCGGTCAGATTCGCATTGATGGGGATATGAGCAAGCTAATGGCATTGCAAACGGCACAGCCAAGTGCAAGCCAAGCTGCATTGTTAAAGCAGATTCAGGAAATCACTGCATAATCATTAATGCTCAAGCATTAATAAAGCCACTGCCTTAAAGGGTAGTGGCTTTTTTGTACTTAATTTTCTGCAATAAAAAAACGCCGCTCATTCATTGAGCGGCGTTTTAATATCACTAAACTTTAAAAAAGATTAGCGAGTTTCTTCAACGGTACCAGTGATGATGGCATCAACACGGCGGTTGCGCTCACGACCTTCTTTGGTAGCGTTGTCTGCGATTGGCTCAGCAGCACCTTTGCCAACTACAGTGATACGGTCAGAGGAGATACCTTGTTCTTCGAGGAACTTCTTAGCGGTATCTGCACGACGCTCAGACAACTGTAAGTTGTACTCGTCTGGACCCATGTTACAGGTGTGACCTTCTAAGGTTACGCTTGTGTTCGGGTTGTCGTTAAGGAAGCGAGCTGCTGCACGTAGGTCATCAAGCTGGCTGCCTGACAGTGTGTCTTCGTCGAAGCCAAACTGAGCGGCGGTGCCACTTTCGTTAATATCACGGGTAACAACCTTGGGCTCAGGAGCGGGTTTGGGCTCGGGAGCGTATTCTTCCACAGGCTCTTCAACCACTTCTTCGTGACGGTTTTTAACACTGAACAAGAAGTTTAGGCCCGCATATACTTGGCCTTCCCAGCGATCGTAATCAATGCTGTAGGGACCACGTGCACCCACATCAAGAAGTAGGCGGCTTAGGAAACGGCGTTGAACACCAACCTCAGGACCAACAACGGTTTCGCGGTGGCGCTTGCCATCGGCACTATTGTTTTTCGTCCATTTCTCACCACCTGCAAGGCCCACATAAGGCTCAAAGCCAAGTACGCCAGTATCTGCAAAGTGGTAGCGCGCACTGATTAGTGGCTGACGGTTAAGCACTTTATCTTTCAAGTCGCCAGTGCCATCGTCATAACGAAGATCGGCCTTACCTTCGAGGTAAGAAGCTTCTAGAGAAAAGCGCGGGGTAAAGCGAAAGCCTAGTTGACCACCGTACCAGTCTTGGTGATCGTGTTTGTAATCAAAATCGTTTTCGAACCAGCTGTAAGAGGCTTGGCCACCAATATAGGCGCCACGCTGAATGTTGGTACCAGCAGCGTTAACACTGGTGCTTAAGAGTAAGCCAGAAGCTGCAATGAGACATGCAGAAGTAAATTGCTTTCGCATAGTTTTATTCCTTTGCCGTTAAAAACAGCTGCATTATGTGACGTTGTGCACAAATTGTAAATATATCTTTCTAAAACTATAATAGAAAATTACATTTCATAATAAATTCGTGTATATGGCGGTGCGACCCTATTTTAAGGGAGCTCCGTTAGGCGCCCAACTGCAGCAGGCACTGCAGTTTCTACCCTCAATATGCGTTGCCCTAATGAAAAAGGACTAAATCCCGCTTCAATAAATCGGGCTACCTCATAATCATTCCAACCCCCTTCTGGGCCAATGGCAATTATGGCATGAGAGGTGTCTGCCGCTGGCAAGGTGGGTAAATAAGAATTATTACCAGGATGAAGCAGATAACATCTTTTGTTGTTTAAGTTGTTCATTAACTCATCTTCAATAAAAGGTTTAAATCTTTTTTTAATTTCAATTAAAGGTGGCTGCGTGTCTTTGGCTTGTTCCAAAGAGAGTCGCACAAGCTCGTTTAATTGTTTTTCCTGAAGCCGTGGGGTTTGCCAATAGCTTTTTTCAACCTTGTAGCTGTTGATGAGTATTATGTGTTTGATGCCTAAGGTAATAGCATCTATTAGTACGCGTCGTAGCATCTTTGGGCGAGGAAGCGCTAAAATGAGTGTGATATTTAGTGGTTGAGGTGGGGGCGATACGGGGTTAAATAAAAAATGCCATTGCTGGTTTTTTTGCTCTATGAGCGTGGCCCACCCTAGGTTTCCACCCATTACACCAGCTTCTACTTCTTCATCAATAGCGAGCTTCAGTACGTTTTTGAGGTGTAGGACACGCCTATCATTGGCTGGCAGTGCATAGTGGTGCCTTGCAAGAGCTTCGCTAGGTTGGAATAAGAGTAGATTCATAACTCAAGTGAACACTTTAAAGTAAAGAGCGCTATTGTAGTCATACCGTCGTCATACTGCTATACAGCTTGCCTTTGGCTTTGCGCTTGCTAGAGTATGCCGCAGTTAAATAATTCGTTTATGTGGAGAACAAGATGCAGTTTCATGGCACAGACCAATATGTTGCTACAGAAGATTTAACCATGGCGGTGAATGCTGCTATCGCACTCGAGCGTCCTTTGCTAATCAAAGGTGAGCCCGGTACAGGTAAAACGTTATTGGCCGAGCAGGTGGCAGAATCGTTAGGGTTGGAGTTAATCAGTTGGAATATTAAGTCCACCACTAAAGCTCATCAGGGCCTTTATGAATATGATGCAGTGTCCCGCTTGCGGGATTCCCAGCTCGGTGCTGAGGGCGTTGAGGATGTGGCTAATTACCTTAAAAAGGGCAAACTGTGGGAAGCCTTTGAAGCAGATCAACAAGTGGTGCTTCTCATAGATGAAATCGATAAGGCTGATATTGAGTTTCCCAATGACTTGTTGCAAGAACTTGATCGCATGGAGTTCTATGTTTATGAGACACAAGAGCTAATTAAGGCGAAGCGTCGTCCTATTGTGATTATTACCTCCAACAACGAAAAAGAGTTGCCGGATGCTTTTTTGCGTCGTTGTTTCTTCCACTACATCAATTTCCCAGATGCAGAAACCATGATGCGAATTATTGATGTGCACTATCCCGATGCCAAAAAACAGCTGGTGCAGGAGGCCATGGAAATCTTTTTTGATTTGCGTAAAGTGCCCGGCCTTAAAAAGAAGCCATCCACGTCTGAGCTTATTGATTGGTTAAAGCTGCTGCTATCTGATGATATTCCTGAAGACGTATTGAGGAGCCGAGATACGAGCTCCGCCATTCCACCTTTGTATGGCGCTTTACTTAAAAACGAAGCAGACGTGCAATTGCTAGAACGCTTAGCCTTTATGAACCGCCGTCAAGGTTAATATTATGCTAGTCCGTTTTTTCGAAACCTTGCGCGAGTTTCGTATTCCTGTGACGTTGCGCGAGCTGCTAGATCTGCAGGGCGCTTTATCCAAACATCTTGCTTTTGGTAGCATCGATGATTTTTATTTATTAGCCCGTGCCGTCATGGTCAAGGATGAAAAATATTACGATAGGTTTGACCAAGCCTTTGGCCATTTTTTTGAGGGGCTAGAGAAAGTGGCCCCCGATTGGTTTTCAAAAGCAATCCCTGAGGAATGGCTTAGAAAAGAAATTGAGAAAAATCTAAGTCCAGAGGAGTTAGCTGCGCTAGAAAAGCGTGGCAGCTTGGAAGAGCTTATGGAGGAGTTTCGCAAGCGCTTAGAGGAACAACAGGGTCGCCACCAAGGAGGTAACAAATGGATTGGTACCGGTGGAACTTCACCATTTGGTGCTTACGGCGCGCACCCTGAAGGTATTCGCGTGGGGGGTGAGTCGCGTAATAAAAGCGCAGTGAAGGTGTGGCAAAAGCGCGAGTTCAGAAACCTCGATGATAGTGAGCAATTGGGTAGTCGTAATATGCAGCTCGCTCTGCGTCGATTGCGCAAGTTCACACGCACTGGCCGTGAAGATGAGTTTGATCTTGATGGTACTATTGATTCAACGGCGAAAAACGCAGGCTTGCTCGATATTCGTATGCGCCCAGAAGAAAGCAACCAAATTAAGGTGTTGATTTTCTTTGATGTGGGCGGTTCTATGGACCCTTATGCTGCGCTATGTGAAGAGCTTTTCAGTGCCGCTCGGCATGAGTTTAAGCACATGGAGTATTATTATTTTCATAACTTTATTTATGAAAATGTGTGGAAGGATAATCGTCGTCGTTGGGATGAGCGTACTTCCACGTGGGATATTCTCAATAAATATAGCTCTGACTATCGTGTGATTTTTGTTGGCGATGCTGCCATGAGCCCTTATGAAATCAACTCAGTGGGTGGAAGTGTAGAGCACTATAACGAGGAGCCTGGCGCCGTGTGGATGCAGCGCCTCACAGACCACTTCAAAAAAATTGTCTGGTTAAACCCAGAGCCAAAAAAATATTGGGAAGGCACCATTTCAAACAAGTGGACGCGCCAACTGATTGAGAATCAGATGTATCCGTTGACCATTGAAGGCATTGAAGAAGCCATGCGCCACCTTAGCCGTTAGCTGAGGTGGTGTTTGCTTTTAGCGCGTTAATAAATTGTTGCGCTGAGTTAGAAAGGCTTCTTTGGGGGTGATAAACCACACCTAAATCACGTTTGGGCACTGGTGTTGAAATGACAAGTTGCTTGGTATGGCTGTCTTTCAGAGTGCTCGGCAGCAAACTCCACCCAAGCCCCACCGATACCATCATATATAAGGTCTCAAGATAGTTAGTGGCCATGGCTACATTTAAATGTAGGTCGTGCTCGCTAAATAGCTCTTCCACAATATGACGTGTGAACGTATTGGCCCTGGGTAATAACGCATCATAGTGGGTGAGCTCCTCTAAGCTTACTACGTGCTTTTTAGCCAACGGGTGGTCGTGGCCCACAATAAACGTCAAGGGATCGGGCCAGATAACTTGATGTACCAATCGGCTGTCTGAGGTCGGTGGCAAGGTGAGCAATCCTAGCTCAAGGTCGCCATTGAGCACCTGTTGCCATGCGGTTTCAGAATCAACAAAGCTAAGGTCTAGCTGCACCTTAGGGTAGCGTTTGGCATAGCTTCGTAGTACCGGCGGCAAACGATGTAGCCCTATGTGATGGCTTGAGCCAATGCGTAGGGTACCACTCACTTCACCACTCAAATTATCGATGGCGCGGCGTGCATCTTCTATGTCGTGCAATAGCTGTTTTGCGCGCGGCAATAAGGTTTTACCCGCCTCTGTTAACACCACCTGGCGGCCGATACGGTCAAAAAGGGTGGCATTAAGTTGTTGCTCTAGCGCTGCAATGCGTTTGCTTACTGCGGGTTGGGTAAGAAATAAGCGGTGTGCTGCTTGGGAAAAACTTCCTTGCTCTGTGACTGCAATAAAAGCGGTGAGTGCATCCACATCCATATCGTATTCCTCTTTGGAATCTTATTTATGAATATTATGAATTGGAATTATAGGGGTTGGGTCAGTAAAGTACACAACATAATTCTATGGACCCTTGAGTGGGAGTTGAGGAAATGACAGCAAAAACCTTATATGACAAATTGTGGGAATCCCACTTAGTGACAGAGCGCGATGATGGGTCTGCGCTTATTTATATTGATCGTCATATCATTCACGAAGTGACGTCCCCGCAAGCCTTCGAAGGGCTGCGCCTTGCAGGACGCGCACCGTGGCGTCGCGAAATGAACTTCGCCACTATTGACCATAACGTGCCCACTACACCTTTTAAGAGTGCAGCTGATATTGAGGATGAGACCTCGCGAATTCAAGTGGTAACACTACAGGACAATACGAAAGAATTTGGTATCAGAAACTATGGTATTGGCGACACACGCCAAGGCATTGTGCACGTAATGGCCCCTGAGCAGGGTGCTGTGTTGCCTGGAATGACAGTGGTGTGCGGTGATTCTCACACATCCACTAACGGCGCGTTTGCTTGTTTAGCTCATGGCATCGGTACCAGTGAGGTAGAGCATGTGCTAGCTACACAGTGTCTTGTGGCTAAGAAAATGAAGAATATGTTAGTTCGCGTGGATGGTGAGCTAGGCCTTGGTGTCACCGCTAAAGACGTGGTGCTGCATATTATTGGTGTGATTGGTACAGCAGGTGGTACCGGTCACGCCATTGAATTTGCTGGCTCTGCCATTCGCAGCTTGTCCATGGAAGGCCGTATGACGGTATGTAATATGGCAATCGAAGCGGGTGCTCGCGCCGGTATGATAGCTGTAGATGATAAAACGATTGATTATTGCAAGGGGCGCCCATTTGCACCCACAGGCGACGCTTGGGAGAAGGCGGTGGCTTACTGGCGTACCTTGGTGTCTGACGAAGATGCACATTTTGATACGGTGGTAGAAATCCGCGCAGAAGATATCAAGCCACAAGTATCTTGGGGCACTTCACCAGAGATGGTGTTGCCCGTGGATGCAACCTTACCTATTCCTGAGGAAGAGGCCGATGGCGTAAAACGCTCGAGCATGGAAAGAGCCTACGAATACATGGGGCTAACCCCAGGCATGAAAATCACTGATATTAAAGTGGACCGTGTTTTTATAGGTTCTTGCACCAATTCGCGTATTGAGGATTTACGTGCAGCAGCTGATGTGGTTAAGGGTAAAACCAAAGCAGCTAGCGTTAAGCAAGCCATGGTGGTACCAGGGTCTGGTTTAGTAAAGCGCCAAGCGGAGGAAGAGGGCCTGGATAAAATCTTTTTAGCCGCGGGCTTTGAGTGGCGTGAGCCTGGTTGTTCCATGTGTTTGGCCATGAATCCTGACCGCCTAGAGCCAGGTGAGCATTGCGCTTCTACATCCAACCGTAACTTTGAAGGCCGCCAAGGCAATGGCGGGCGTACTCACTTAGTCAGCCCTGCTATGGCGGCTGCGGCGGGTATTGCGGGTCATTTTGTTGACGTTCGTGAGCTATAAGAGGAGAGAGTAATGGAAAAGTTTGTACAGCTTAAAGGCTTAGTGGCTCCTCTTGACAGGGCCAATGTGGACACAGACCAAATTATCCCTAAACAGTTTTTAAAATCCATTAAGCGCACGGGGTTTGGCCCCAATTTGTTTGATGAGTGGCGCTATTTGGATGAGGGCTATCCCGGCCAAGATAATAGCAAGCGTCCTTTGAACACAGAATTTGTGCTTAATCAAGAACGTTATCAGGGAGCAAGTATTTTGCTCACCCGTCGTAACTTTGGTTGTGGCTCAAGCCGTGAGCACGCGCCTTGGGCATTGTTGGACTATGGTTTTAAGGTGATTTTAGCGCCTAGTTTTGCGGATATTTTCTTTAATAACTGCTTTAAAAATGGCATGTTACCTATTGTCTTGCCAGAGGAAGAAATCCAAACCTTGTTTGAGCAAGTGGAATCCAACCCCGGCTATGAGCTTGAAGTGGACTTGCCTGCACAAACCGTTACTCGCCCTGATGGCACCAAGCTATCTTTTGAGGTAGATGCGTTTCGTAAGCACTGCTTAATCAATGGCCTAGACGACATTGGCCTGACGCTTGAAGATACCGAGGCAATTAAGGCCTATGAGGAAAAGCGGCAAGCGCTTGAACCTTGGGTATTTGATGTTCGTGGTGATTTATAGTTATTAAGGAGATGGCTGTGAGCCAACAGATTTTATTGTTACCCGGTGATGGCATTGGTCCCGAGATTACTACTGAGGCAGAAAAAGTATTAAACGCTGCCATTGAGCGATTTGATTTGGATATCACCACAGACACTGCGCTTGTGGGTGGTGCAGCCTACGATGCCACTGGTGAGCCCTTGCCAGAAGAAACCTTGGCCAAAGCCAAGGCAGCAGATGCCATTTTATTTGGTGCTATTGGTGGCCCTAAGTGGGATACCATAGAGCGTTCTAAGCGCCCAGAGCGCGGCCTGCTCAAATTGCGTTCTTCGTTGGGTTTGTTTGCGAATTTGCGTCCTGCGATTTTGTTCCCGCAGTTGGCCAGTGCTTCAAGCTTGAAGCCTGAGATTGTAAGCGGTTTGGATATTCTCATTGTGCGTGAGCTAACGGGCGGCATCTACTTTGGCGAGCCGCGCGGCTTGCGTGAAGAAAATGGTGAGCGTGTGGGCTTTAACACCATGGTCTACAGTGAAAGCGAAATCCGCCGTATTGCCAAAGTGGCGTTCGAGTTGGCGCAAACGCGTGGCAAAAAGCTGTGTTCCGTGGATAAAGCCAACGTGCTTGAAGTGACCGAGCTTTGGAAAGAGGTGGTAAATGATGTTGCTAAAGACTACCCAGAAGTAGAAGTATCACATATGTATGTGGATAATGCCGCTATGCAATTAGTGCGCGCGCCTAAGCAGTTTGATGTGGTGGTAACAGGCAACTTATTTGGTGATATCTTGTCTGATGAAGCCGCCATGTTAACTGGTTCTATTGGTATGTTGCCTTCTGCTTCTTTAGATGTGAATCGCAAAGGGTTATACGAGCCTTGTCACGGTTCAGCGCCAGATATTGCGGGCCAAAACCTTGCTAACCCATTAGCGGCAATTTTATCTTTGGCCATGTTAATGCGCTATAGCTTCGAGCGCGCAGATGTTGCGCAAGCCATCGAAGACGCAGTGGAAAGCGTGCTAGAACAAGGTTTGCGCACTGGCGATATTTATACAGAAGGCACCACCAAGGTGGGCTGTGATGCCATGGGCGATGCGGTGGTCAAAGCACTGTTAGCAAAGTAACATTGGTTTAATACATTGCGAATGGGCGGCCACAAGCTGCCCAACATTCATCCTAAAACTAGGAGATTACAGGTGAAAAGAGTTGGATTTGTAGGTTGGAGAGGCATGGTTGGCTCTGTGTTAATGGACCGAATGCGTCAAGAGTCAGATTTCACCGACATTGAGCCTATTTTCTTCACTACCTCACAGGCGGGCCAAAAAGCACCCGATGTGGGCAAGGATGTGCCAGTTTTACAAAAAGCTGACGATATCGAAACTCTTAAAACCTTAGATGTGGTTGTTACGTGCCAAGGTGGTGACTACACCAAGGCGGTTTATCCTGAGTTGCGCAAAGCGGGCTGGAAAGGCTACTGGATTGATGCTGCTTCTGCTCTGCGCATGGAAAAAAGCTCGGTTATTGTGCTTGACCCAGTTAACCGCAAAGTGATTGATCAAGCCTTAAAAGATGGCGTAAAAGACTTTGTCGGCGGCAACTGCACCGTGAGCTTAATGCTGATGGGCTTGGGCGGTTTGTTTAATCAAGACTTGGTGGAGTGGGGTAGTGCTCAGACTTACCAAGCAGCATCAGGTGCAGGCGCACAAAATATGCGTGAATTGATTGCACAAATGGGCAAAATTCATGCTGATGCTCAAAGCCTGCTCGATGATCCTGCTAGCGCTATTTTAGATATTGACCGCGTAGTAGCAGATACCATGCGCAGCGATACTTTGCCCAAAGATAACTTTGGCCATGCCCTTGCGGGTAGCTTGCTGCCGTGGATTGACACCCAGCTCGAAAGCGGCCAAAGCCGTGAAGAATGGAAGGCGCAGGCTGAGTCTAATAAATTATTGGGCCGCGAAGCGAACCCTATCCCATTAGATGGTACCTGTGTGCGTATTGGCGCTATGCGCTCCCACAGCCAAGCGTTGTTGCTCAAACTGAAAAAAGATGTGCCGCTGGATGAGATTGAAGACATGATCGCATCAGCTAATGATTGGGTGAAGGTTGTGCCTAATGAGCGTGAAGCCACCATGAGCGAGCTTACTCCCACCGCGGTAACTGGTACCTTGACTATCCCTGTGGGGCGCTTGCGTAAACTTTCCATGGGGCCTGAGTACCTTAATGCTTTTACCGTGGGTGATCAGCTACTGTGGGGTGCGGCCGAACCTGTGCGCCGTATGCTGCGTATTTTGTTGGAGTCTTAATGGACGTTAAACCACGGATTGCCATTGTCGGCGCCACAGGGCTGGTGGGTTCAAGTTTGATTGAGCTAATCAACGAAGGGCGCCTTGCCGCTTCCGAAGTTTATCTGCTTGCTTCCTTAAATTCAGCGGGTGAGCGCTTGGAGGTGCTTGAAAAGCATCGGCGAGTGGAGCTGCTCGAGCAATTTGATTTCGAGCAGGTGGATGTTGCTTTTTTTGCGGTGCCCGCAGAGGTTGCAACTGCCTATGCATCTAAAGCTGTTGAGGCAGGGGTGCGAGTGCTTGATGCAAGTGCTGCTTTTGCTGCCGACACCAATGTGCCTCTTGCTGTGGCTGGGGTAAACCTTGATGTGGTGGAAGAGAGTGGGAGCATGTTGGTATCTGTACCCACCTCAGCAGCTCTTGCCATGGCGAAAGTGCTAAAGCCCCTTCACGATGCGGCACAACTTATTAGTGTTAATGCCACCGTTTGCGAACCTGCAAGCTATTTTGGTCATGAGGGTGTTAATGCTCTTGCTCAGCAAGCAGTGAAGTTGCTAAGTGGACAAGAAAACAACGCTGAGCAAAAGCTAGCCTTTAATGTTCAAAGCCAGGTGGGGCAAGCTGAAGCCAGTGGTCATACGCGCTTTGAGTTGCTAACGGCGCTTGAAACACTGCGGCTATTAGGCTTGGGCCATTTGGATATCAATGTATCTTCTTTACAGGTGCCAGTGTTTTATGGCCAAACCATTACCTTGCACCTATCCACAATGCAGTATCTTGCGGTGGAAGCAGCGGAAGAAATATTAAATAATGCTGGCATAGTGCTAAAGCATGATGGCAACGCCACCGCTTTGACCAATGCAGTGGGCTCAAATGACATCGGGGTGAGTCGCATTCGGGCAGACATGTCGGCAAAAAATGGTCTAAATTTGACCTTGATTAGTGATAGCTTGAGGGCGGGGGTAGCGATAAATATGCTACAAATTGCACAAAACTGGCTTAAAAGCTAATAAAAGCAATGTTTACGGTTGTTATGTGACCTAGTTTCTAGGTATCTTCTCTCAATAGTCGGCATAATTAGCTAGCTGAGTTCTACTACTTTTGTTGCTGGGGCACATAGTGAAGGGTAACCAAGAGAATATTCTTACAGACAGTCAATATAAAAATAAGGGTTTGAGCATGTTGCGAAAACTGGGTTGTGGTGTTGCCTCGTTGGCAATTATTGTTCCGAGCGCGGTGTCGGCGTTAAGTGTTGAGGACTACACGCTCAACTCTTATTTGAGCCAACCGCTAGATCTGCAAATAAAATTAGCAGACCTGAAGGGCCTTAATGAAAACGATATTCGCATCAGCCTAGCAACCCCAGAAGAATTTGAGGCGGCTGGCATCGAATTTGATATGCTACATAACAGTATCAATTTCGATGTTGACGTTGCCGCAGATGGCACAGGCGTGGTAAGGGTTACCACCAAGCAGCCTTTGAGTGAACCTTTTATTAGCTTCCTGGTGGAATATAAGTGGCCATCGGGCCGCTTAATGCGAGAGTATAACTTGCTCCTTGACCCACCGTCTTACCGCTCTAGCGAGCCTCCAAAAGTAACGGCGGCTAAGCCTGTAGCAGAATCTAAGCCGACAGCATCAAGAGCACAAAAGCCCCCAGTATCAACGCCTCCATCACGTACCAGTGCTCAACCTTCCATGCGGGCCTCTGGCCAAGAGCACAGGGTGTCTTCTTCAGATACATTGTGGGATATTGCAGCCAAAAACCGTCCTGACAGCAGCATTTCTGTCCAACAAATGATGGTGGCAATTCAAGAGCTAAACCCCGATGCCTTTATTAACGGCAATATCAACTTGGTGAAAGAAGGCGCGGTACTACGCTTACCTAACGCAGATGATGTCCGTAATGTGACTACGCGAGATGCCATGGCTGAGGTCGCAGTGCAGAATCGCCAGTGGCAGCAACTACTTGAAAGCCGAGGCTTAACAGCCGCCGCCACTGCTAAGCCCTTGGATGGAAAAGATATTGCGGATAGTGAAGTAGAACCGCGGCCCGGCGAGGGAACAGCTGATACTGGCCGCGTTACTTTGGTTGCTGCGGAAGACAGCTCTAGCGAAGCTAGTGAGAAAAGCGCTGCCGGTAGTGATGATGTTGCGATGGGTGAGGATGTTTCTCGCTTGCAACGCCAAAACTCAGAATTGGCAGAACGTTTACAGGATTTAGAGGAACAATTAAACCTTTCAGAGCAATTGCTTACTTTACGGAGTAAGCAAATTGCAGAGCTAGAACAAAAGTTACGCGAGCTGAATGAGGCCGCTGCGGACCAGTTGGATGACGAGTTTTTAGCAGCGGTGGAAAAACTAGAGCAGGAACAAAAAGCCCTTGAGGATGCTGAGCCCGCTCCTGTTACATTGGTGGATGCGGATGCAAGCGACGCAGCAGAGGGTGTTGAAGCCGGTGCGACAGAGATCATTGAAGCTCGGGATGTGGATGCAGCGGAAGAAGGAGAAGCCGTTAGCGAGGAAGCGGAACCATCTAGCGACAGCGACACAGCTAAAGAAATAAGTGTTGCTGATGCCGAAGCAAAAGAAACTGCGGCACAGCAAGAAGAAAAACCTGACGAGCCTAAGCCGGTGGCACCGCCAGTGGCACCAGAGCCTTATGAAGAGCCTAGCTTCTTTGGCATGCTCATGGAAAACACAATGCTTGTGTTCGGGCTGCTCGCACTATTGGTGTTGGCGTTACTTCTAGTGGGCGTGCGCATCTTTAAAGGGCGCAAAGATCAACAGGAAGCGTTGGTGGTAGTGGAGGATGGCAGCGAAGAAGATGATGATTTTGCAGATCCCTTCCATTTTGGCGATGCTGATGAGCCAAGCGTAGATGAGCTAGCTGCGGAGGCACAAAACCTGCTAGAGAACGAGCAATACGAGGCAGCTGTGCCTGTGTTGCGTGATGCTATTAACCAAGATCCTAGCCGTACCGAGCTAAGGAAAAACTTATTGTTTGCTCTGCATAAAACAAATGGAGCAGCTTACCAGCAAGAAGTGATCGCTGTACGTGGTACTAGTGACGATGTGGATGCTTATATTGCTGAGCTGGAGGTTGATGGCAGCTATGACTCTACAGACGATGACTTATCGCTAGATGATCTTGAAGATGATTTGAAGCTTACAGGTGCTACTACTACCTTAGCGATGGAAGATGCTCAGGAGCATGAAGAAGATGAGCTAGATTTTGATTTTGGCGAAACCATCAGTGATGAAGACTTCAGCTTTGATGTGGATGAGCCTCTAGCAGAGGATGCAACAGGCGAAGAAGAAAGTCTTCTCGATGATTTTGATTTCTCTTTTGATGAGAAAAGCGAAACAGAATCTATAGAGAACATTGATAGCAGCGATGATTTTTCTTTCGAAATAGATGGCGAGACAGAACTAGATGCTTTTGAGTTAGATTCTGATGTTGACCTGAGTGCCGAAATAGATGCTCCTGCTTCGGAAGAATCTCTCGCTGATGATGAAGCAACAGCAGTTGCCGAAGACGAAGAGCTGCCAACACTAGCGTTGGATGAAGAAGAGTTTTCTTTAGATGGATTGTCCTTAGAAGACATGCCGGAATCTTTAGAAGAAGATGCGGTTGAGGATTCCAGCAAGCATGAGGAGCTGGATTTAAGCGAGCTTTCAGGCGAGGGCGAGGAGCCGTTGCTGGAGTCTGAAGAGGAGTTTTTCAGCTTTGAAGGCGCTGCGTTAGAGGAAGAGTTGGTGGAGGAGGGTGACTTCGACCTGTCTGCGCTAACTGTTGAGGACGAAGTGCCTCAGGAACCTTCAGTTGAGCAGCATGAAGCGTCTGGTATTTCCCTTGAGGCGAATCGCGAAGAAGTGGAGGCGGATGTTGCTTCCGGCGATGATCAAGTGGACTCACTACTAGCAGAGCTTGAAAGCTTTGATGAGCCGCTAGACGAAGTAGACCTATCCTCTGAGCTCGAAAAAGAGCTAGAGCAACTTAACCAAGGTGCCTCTCAGCCTCAAGCAAATGATGCGTTAACGGAGCCAGAGGCTCTCATCGCTGAGCCTGCAGCACAAGCTGAGCAAGAATTCCTTGATCCAGAAGCAGAAGGTGATCCTGTGGACACGCGGTTAAATTTAGCGCGTGCCTTCTTAGATATGGGTGACGAGGATATTGCTCGAGAAACCTTGATGGAAGTCATTGCTGAAGGTAACGAGGAGCAGAAATCCACTGCTCAAGCAATGTTAGATGAACTAGAGTCATAAACATTACATTGCGTAAAAGAAGGCGAATCCTAACGGCTTCGCCTTCTTTTTTTGCAATATATTTACCTTAAAGGATATAAAGTGCAGCGCTATGCGATAGGTATACAATATCTCGGCACCGCCTATCATGGTTGGCAGCGCCAGAACAACAAGATACCCACAGTGCAAGCTGTTTTAGAAGCAGCTGTGAGCCAAGTGGCAAATGAGCCTGTGGAGCTGGTCGCTGCAGGACGCACTGATAAAGGTGTCCATGCTTTCGAGCAAGTAGCACATTTTGATACTAACGCCGTACGTGATCCCTATAATTGGCTCCGCGGCATCAACGCATTGGTTCCAGATGATGTGAGTGTTAGTTGGGTGCACCCTGTGAGCCAAAGTTTTCACGCGCGTTTCTCTGCTCAGCGACGTACTTATCGCTATTTCTTATCTTGCGGTGTGGTTAGCCCTGCTTTATTAATGAATAGAGCCGCTTGGGTGTATGGCGATTTAGCACTGGCACCTATGCAACAAGCGGCAACGTATCTGTTCGGCCGCCATGACTTTAGTGCCTTCCGCGCAGCAGATTGCCAAGCGCATAGCCCTGTTAAAACCTTAGAGCGATTATCAGTTGAACAAACAGGTAATCTGTTTGTTTTTGAGGCTCAAGCGGACGGTTTCCTTATGCATATGGTGCGTAACTTAGTGGGGGTGCTCCTTGCTGTGGGTAAAAAGGAGTATCCACCCGAGTGGGCTCGGCAAGTGTTACAACGCCGAGATAGGCGCCACCGTGGTGTTGCCATGCCGCCCCAAGGGCTATATATGGCTGCGGTGGAATACGATCCTCTCTTTGGGTTACCACAAGCCCCACAGTGGAATTTGGAGATGTTTTGTTAAAGCAGGAAAGAAGCTAACTCTTAACAGCCAATTTTGTTATTATGCGCCATGTTTTAATTGAAATGGGTGTATACAGTGCGCACTAGAACACGAGTTAAGGTATGTGGCATCACACGAGTTGAAGATGCTTTGGCCTGTGCTCAGGCAGGAGTAGATGCCATAGGTCTTGTATTTTATGCGCCTAGCCCAAGAAATGTATTGATTAAGCAAGCCCAAGATATTGTTTCAGCTCTACCGCCTTTTATAACGATAGTGGGGTTAGTGGTAAACGCAAGCCCAGCGGAGCTGCACAACATTTGCGCCCAAGTTGAGTTGGATGTGATTCAATTTCATGGCGATGAAACTCCAGTATTTTGCGCTGAAAATAGCCCTAAGCCATGGATTAAAGCACTTGCCATGCATCAGAGCCTTGAAGTAGAGCAGGCGGCCTATGACTATATGAAGGCAGGCGCTCAAGGTATCTTGCTAGATGCGTATGTGGAAGGGGTTCGCGGTGGCACGGGCAAGGCATTTGACTGGGAGCGTTTTCCTCAAACACAGGATATTCCTTATATATTAGCTGGCGGCCTAAACCCGCAGAATGTTAATACGGCCATTACTCGAACCAATCCTTGGGCGATAGACCTTAGCAGCGGCGTAGAAATACAGCCGGGCGTAAAAAATCATCAGGCGATACAAGAGCTTGTGTCGCAAACCTATATAGGAGCTACGGGTGTCTAAAGACATTGTTTTTTCTCAATATCCTGACACAGGCGGACATTTTGAGCAGTTTGGTGGGCGCTTTGTATCAGAAACATTAATGGCTGCCTTGCAAGAGCTAGAGCAAGTTTATATGCGGTTCCGCAATGACAAAGCTTTTCAAGAGGAGTTCTTCCATGATTTGGCTCAGTATGTTGGTCGCCCCACGCCTTTATACCATGCTCAGCGTTGGTCGAATGAGCTCGGTGGCGCACAGATTTATTTGAAGCGAGAAGATTTAAACCACACGGGTGCTCACAAAGTGAATAACACTATTGGCCAAGCTTTGTTGGCCAAGCACACAGGTAAGCCTCGCGTTATTGCAGAAACAGGCGCTGGTCAGCATGGTGTAGCCACCGCCACAGTGGCTGCCCGCCTAGGATTAAAATGCCAGGTGTACATGGGAGCAGAGGACGTAGAACGCCAGAAAATTAACGTATATCGCATGAAGCTGCTTGGCGCAGAAGTCATTCCAGTGCACTCAGGTTCTGCCACGTTAAAAGATGCTATGAACGAAGCGATGCGCGATTGGGTGACCAACGTGGATGACACTTTCTACATTATAGGTACTGTGGCTGGCCCGCATCCTTACCCCTTGTTGGTACGTGACTTCCAGAGCATTATCGGTCGCGAAGCGCGGGAACAAATTTTGGCACAAACGGGTAAGTTGCCGGATGCCTTGGTGGCTTGTGTGGGAGGTGGCTCCAACGCTATTGGTTTGTTCCACCCTTTCTTGGAGGATGATGTCGCCATTTATGGTATTGAGGCCGGTGGTAAAGGGGTGGATACAGGTAAACACGCAGCGGCTCTAAGCGCTGGACGCACTGGTGTATTGCATGGAAACTGCACCTATCTTATTGAGGATGAAGACGGGCAAATTATTCCTACGCACTCTATTTCTGCGGGCCTGGATTATCCTGGCGTCGGGCCTGAGCACGCCTGGCTTAAGGAGATAGGGCGTGTGAAGTATGATGCTATAACCGATGAAGAGGCCTTGGCTGCTTTCCGCGAGCTGACTTTGGTGGAAGGAATTATGCCGGCACTGGAGTCCTCCCATGCGCTTGCTTATGTGAAAAAGCTTGCCCCCACCATGAATAAGGACCAGAGCATTATTGTGAATCTTTCTGGGCGTGGTGATAAAGATATTCATACTGTAGCTGCCATTGACGGCATTGATGTTTAACGGGGGAGTGGGCATGAACCGTATTGATACTTGTTTCAAAGCGCTAGCTGAGGCTGGCAAAAAAGCACTCATTCCTTTTATTACGGCAGGCGACCCAAGCCCTGAGATCACCTTGAAGTTAATGCATGCCATGGTGGAAGCAGGTGCTGACATTATCGAGTTAGGCGTCCCTTTTTCAGACCCAATGGCTGATGGCCCTGTGATTCAGCTTGCTAGCGAACGCGCATTGGCAGCAGGCACCACCACCCAAGTGGTGCTCGATACAGTGGCAAAATTCCGTGAACAGGACAACACTACACCGGTGGTGCTGATGGGTTATCTCAACCCTGTGGAAGCCATGGGCTACGAAACCTTTGCTCATAACGCGAGCGTTGCCGGAGTGGATGGTGTGCTCTTGGTGGATTTGCCACCTGAAGAATCGCGTCAGGCCACGCAGCTGTTTGCGGCCAAAAATATCAAGCATATTTTTTTACTTGCACCAACCACCACCCCAGAGCGTACAGCGCTTATTGCAAAGGCCGGTAGTGGTTATCTTTACTATGTGTCTTTAAAAGGAGTTACAGGCTCAGCGACCTTGGACACAGAGGCAGTGGCGAAACAGTTAGAAATGATTCGTAAGCATGCGCAGCTGCCCATTGGTGTAGGATTTGGCATTAGTGATGCAGCTTCGGCCAGGGCAATTGCTGCAACAGCCGATGGTGTTGTTGTGGGAAGTGCTCTAGTGCGCCGCGTGGCTGAAAATCTCGAGCAACCAGAACAAATTCCAGCAAAAGTAGCAGCCGTATTAGCAGAAATGCGTGCTGCTATGGATGAAGGTATTAAGCATGAGTAATAATTGGCTTGAAAAAATTATGCCTGCCATTCGCAGGCCTTCAGCGGATGAGCCGCGTAATGAAATCCCTGAAGGCTTGTGGCGAAAATGTCCGCGTTGCAGCAACGCGCTGTTTATCCCTGAGCTTGAACGTAATCAAGAGGTGTGTCCCAAGTGTGATCATCACTTACGTATCAGTGCGCGCAAGCGTTTAGCGTTATTTTTGGATGAAGCACCACAGGAGGAAGTGGGCGCCAACATCAAGCCAGTGGACCGTTTAAAGTTTAAAGACTCCAAAAAATACAAAGACCGCTTGCATGCAGCTCAAAAAGATACCAACGAGACAGACGCATTAGTGGCCATAAAAGGCGAACTAAAAGGCTTGCCACTGGTGGCAACGGCCTTTGAATTTAGCTTTATGGGGGGCTCCATGGGATCGGTGGTGGGAGCTCGTTTTGTTGAAGCCGTCAATATTTGCTTAGAAGAGCGCATTCCACTGGTGTGTTTTTCTGCCAGTGGTGGCGCGCGTATGCAAGAAGCGCTTTTTTCACTCATGCAAATGGCTAAAACCAGTGCTGCTTTGCAGCGCATGCGCGAAGCGGGTTTACCTTTTATCTCCGTGTTAACAGACCCTGTGTATGGTGGAGTGTCCGCCTCACTGGCTATGCTGGGTGATATTAACGTGGCCGAACCCAATGCTTTAATTGGTTTCGCTGGCCCCCGTGTGATTGAGCAAACCGTACGTCAGAAGTTACCAGAGGGCTTCCAGCGCAGCGAATTCTTGCTTGAGCACGGAGCCATCGACATGATTGTGCATCGCCATGAGCTAAAGGAAACCTTGCATCGCCTGCTTTCGAGCCTATTGCGCGTGCCACAAATTCCCGATGAGCCCTTGCTAGAGCATGAGGCTGAATAGTAGAGATAGCGAATGAACCCTAGTCTCGAGCAATGGCTAGAAAGGATTTTGGCACTACACCCCACAGAAATAGATATGGGGCTGGCACGTATTCGCGCAGTGGCCAACCGTCTCGGCATTAATCCTCGAGTCCCTGTGATAACCGTTGCTGGCACCAACGGCAAGGGTTCCACTGTGGCGCTATTAAACGCTTTGGCAACGGCCGCTGGGGCGCGCGTGGGGGTGTACACATCGCCCCATATTCTGCGCTTTAATGAGCGGGTACGTATCGCGGGGTCCTTGGTTGACGACACATCTTTATGCCATGCTTTTGCAGCTGTGGATGCAGCGCGTGGCGATACTTCACTCACTTTTTTTGAATTCACCACCCTGGCTGCTTTTTGGTTGTTTCAGCAAGCGGAGCTAGACCTGTGGGTATTAGAGGTGGGGCTAGGTGGCCGTTTGGATGCAGTAAATCTTGTGGATCCAAGCGTGGCACTAGTGACCTCAATATCCCTTGATCATACAGATTGGCTCGGCAGTGACTTAGCACAAATCGCAGCTGAAAAGGCTGGCATAGCTCGCCCTGACAAGCCTTTATTATACGGAATGAAGCCTGTACCAGTCACTGTCAAGGATTGGGCACAAAATATTGGCGCTGTTTTAGCTGTGGCGAGCGCTGAATTTGGGGCAGATCGCAAAGGCTTGTGGTGGCAACAGGGAGGAGAAACCTCGCAGCTGCCGCTAACGAATAAAATCCCGTTAGGTGAAGATAATTTAGCCATGGCAGTTCAGGCTTTGGCTCATGTTGGTTTTTTGCCTGAGACAAACCAGATTATACCGGTTGCTGAGGCAGTTACCTTGCCTGGCAGAAGCCAATATTTTTATCACCAGGAGCGTCATTGGTATGTGGATGTGGGGCATAATCCAGCAGCCATTGAAAGATTTTTTGCGCGTTTGCCTGAAAGCACAGGAAGGCTCGTCGGAGTCTGTGCTATGTTGGCGGATAAATCCACCGACACACTGAGTGCGCAGGCCCATAAAGTAAGCCACTGGTATTTGGCTGATTTGTCTGTGCCTCGCGGTGGAACTGCTAAACGTTTGAGTGACTCGCTGCCAGAGGGTGTTGCACATTCATGCCATGGCTCTGTGCACGAGGCGTTAAAGTTCGCTTATGAACACACTCGGCCAGGCGACACCGTGGTGGTATTAGGTTCGTTTTACACGGTTGCCGAAGCGGAGACTTACTTAGAAGGGCAGGTGCCATGACGAGTAAAGAGCAGCACAAGCAACGTGCCGTGGGCATTACGATTCTATGTGTAATGGCACTAATAGTATTGTTTTTATTGCTACAAAGCCCAGAACCAGAACAGCCTGATATGGATTTTTCCTTCCCCTCAGAACCCGTACTAACACCTCAACCTAAGAAACCAGTGGTTGCAGAAGAGGAGCGTGAGCAAATCATTGAGCAAGTGGCAAATGATTGGCGTGAACAGGCTCCAACAGCAGATGAAGCAGAGCAAATGGCCGTTGAACAAGATGGCAAAGAAGACGCAAAGGAGCAGCAAGCACCTTATCTTTCTGGTTGGGCTGTACAACTTTGGAGTTTACGCAGTAAAGAGCGCGCACAAGATATGGTGCAAGAGCTTAACCAAGCAGGATTTAGTGCTTTTGTTAGGACGGGGGAGGCTAATGATAAGACTGTGTATCGCGTTTATGCTGGCCCTGAATTAACCAAATCTTCGGCGCAAGCATTGCTGGAAAAACTCCAGCAAAGTGAGTCTTTGCAAATTTCTCAAGGATTAATTGTGCTTTTGCCCAAATAGTCTCTTTGGGGCGTTAGCGTTTTTTGGTATCATGCTTTTTTGGCTCGACTTGTGCATCTATGGGTATCGCGGACAGTATTATTCTTGGAGTCATCGCGCTTTCAGCGGTGGTAAGTTTATGGCGAGGATTTGTTCGCGAAGCGTTTTCCTTGGTGACTTGGGCTGCAGCTTTTATTGTGGCGCGCTTATTTTCGCCTCATCTAGATACTTACCTAACACAAACAATTGAAATGCCAAGCCTGCGAATGGCTGCGGCATTTGGTTTGCTCTTTGTTACTGTCCTGATAGCTGGCGCTATTATTGGCAAACTCATACAGCTGCTCGTCAAAGCCACAGGGCTTTCAGGCACAGACCGTGTGCTAGGCATGGTGTTTGGCGCCTTGCGTGGCGTGTTAGTTGTTACCGTGCTAGTGGCGCTGTTTAGGCCCATGATAGAAGATGATGAGTGGTGGCAAGCATCCTATTTGGCGCCGCACTTTGTGGGCTTAGAGAGTTGGACAAAAGATGTAGGTAAACAAACATTTCAATTTTTTTGGCAGCTTGAGCCCACTAATGCTCAAGAATCCTTGATGGAGGCGCCCGAACTTGAGTTAGCGCCTCCAGAAGCGAACGATAATCAGCAGCTTAACGATTTGGAGTGAGGAACCGAGCATGTGTGGGATAGTGGGGATTGTTGGTCAAAGCAACGTAAATCAAAGCATCTATGATGCATTAACTGTGTTGCAACACCGCGGGCAAGATGCGGCAGGTATTGTGACCTGTGATGGTGACCGTTTATCTCTGCGTAAAGACGTGGGCATGGTGCGTGACGTGTTTCGCACACGGCACATGCGCAACTTGGTCGGCAAAATGGGAATTGGCCATGTGCGGTACCCTAATTCAAATGCCACAGGACCAGCAGAAGCACAGCCTTTCTACGTGAACTCGCCATACGGCATTACTTTGGCACAAAATGGCAACTTAATTAATACTTCTTCTTTGGTGGAAGATATTTTTAGAGCTGATTTGCGCCATATTAATACATCCTCCGATGGAGAGGTGCTGCTTAATGTGCTGGCCCACGAATTGCAGCAAATTGGTAAATTTATCCCTGAGCCAGAGGACTTTTTTGCCGCAATCCGTCGCGTGCATGAGCGCCTTCAAGGCGCGTACGCAGCGGTGGCTATGGTTACGGGTTATGGGATTTTAGCGTTCCGCGATCGATTTGGTATTCGTCCTTTGTGCTTTGGTAGCCGTTCCACTGCCACCGGCAAAGAATATATGGTGGCTTCTGAAAGTGTGGCGTTATCTGCTTTAGGATTTCAGCTCGAGCGTGATGTGGCACCAGGAGAAGCCATTTATATCACCGCCAATGGTGGTTTTTATAGCCAGATATGCTCCGATGAAGCGCAGCTCAGCCCTTGTATTTTTGAGCAGGTATATCTCGCACGCCCCGATTCGATTATGGATAAAATTTCGGTGTATAAGTCCCGCTTACGTATGGGGGAAACCCTTGCCGAAAAAATTCAAAGGGAATGGCCAGAGCACGATATCGACGTGGTGATTCCGGTGCCTGATACCAGCCGTACCTCCGCGCTTGAGCTGGCCAACACCTTGGACATTAAATATCGCGAAGGATTTATTAAGAATCGCTATATTGGCCGCACATTTATAATGCCGGGCCAGCAACAGCGTAAAAAATCGGTACGCCAAAAACTCAACGCCATTGAGCTTGAGTTTGCGGGTAAAAACGTTCTACTAGTGGATGACTCTATTGTCCGCGGCACCACCTGCAATGAAATTATTCAAATGGCGCGCGATGCAGGTGCCAATAAAGTGTATTTTGCATCTGCTTCGCCAGCGGTGCGCTACCCTAACATGTATGGCATTGATATGCCGGATGCCCATGAGTTAATTGCTCACGGCCGCACCACTGAAGAGGTGTGCGCTTTGATAGGTGCCGATGGGCTAATTTTCCAAGATTTAGAAGACTTGGTGCTCGCCTGCCGTGAGGGCAATCCAGACATTACGGAGTTTGAGTGCTCTGTATTTGACGGTCGTTATATTGCCGGCAAAGTGTGCGCTGACGAACAAGACTATTTGCTAAAGCTCCGTGAGCAAGATACAAACTCTGCAGCCTTAACTGCTAAAGACGCTGCAATCGATTTACATAACGCCGAGTAAAAGCCGAGCCGCCGCCGGTACTCGAAGAGGATGATGTAGTTCCATGAATGATGACAATGAATCAAGAGATTTGTCCTTAGCTACCTTAGCTATTCGTAGTGCAGAGTTGCGAACGGATGAAATGGCTCACTCCGAAACCTTGTTTTTAACTTCAAGCTTTGTTTATGAGAGTGCAGCTCAAGCAGCGGGTCGCTTTGATGGTAGCCAGCCAGGGAATGTGTACTCGCGATTTTCTAATCCCACAGTAAAGGCCTTTGAGCAACGATTAGCAGCCATGGAAGGTGGAGAGCGCGCAGTGGCTTTTGGTTCAGGTATGGGAGCAATTTTTGGCCTGTTTTTTGCCTTAATGTCTCCTGGCGAGCATGTGGTGAGTTCGCGTAGCTTGTTTGGCACTACCAACACCGTATTTCGCCGCTATTTCACCAAGTTTGGCATGGAATATACCTTGGTGGATATTGATGATATCGATGCATGGCGTAACGCTATTCAACCTAAGACCCGCTTTTTTTACATTGAAACGCCTTCCAACCCGTTGGCTGAAGTGGGTGATATTCGCGCGTTAGCAGAGTTAGCCCATGAGCATAATATTGAGCTCATAGTGGATAACTGCTTTTGCAGCCCAGCGGTGCAAAAACCCCTTGCGCTAGGTGCGGATTATGTGGTTCATAGTGCAACCAAATATTTGGATGGTCAGGGGCGTTGCGTGGGCGGTGCCGTGGTGGGTAAACATGAAGCTCTAGAAGAAGTGTTTGCCTTTTTACGAGCCACTGGCGCTAGCTTAAGTCCTTTCAATGCCTGGGTTTTCTTAAAAGGCTTAGAAACCTTACCCATTAGAATGCGTGCTCATTGTGAAAATGCCCTTGCCCTCGCGCAGTGGCTTGAGCAGCAAGAGGGAGTGGATAAAGTGTTTTATGCGGGCTTAGAAAGCCACCCTAGTCACAAACTGGCAAGTCAGCAGCAAAATGGTTTTGGTGGTGTGCTATCGTTCTCGCTGGTGGATGCTCAGGGCAGCAAAGAGCGTGATGTGGCTTGGCGCTTTATTGATGCCACAGAAATGATTTCTATCACCGCTAACTTGGGTGATGTGAAAACCACTATTACACACCCAGCATCCACAACCCATGGTCGTTTAACGGCAGAGGAAAAACAGGAAGCTGGTATTACGGAAAACTTGATTCGCTTATCTGTGGGTTTAGAAGATATTGAAGACTTAAAGCGCGAAATGCAGCGAGGACTAGCTGCCATCGGCTATTAATGCGCTTACAACAACAAGGTTGTGCCGGGCTTGCTCGGCATCTTTATAAAGGGGGAGTCCATGGGCTTTTCTGCCGCGCTGAGCGCAATCAATCGAGTTATTTTAGGTAAATCAAATACTGTTAAGACAGCCGTGGCTTGCATGCTTGCAGGCGGACATTTGTTGATTGAGGACTTGCCAGGTATGGGCAAGACCACTTTGGCCCATGCTTTAGCACGGGTGTTTGCTTTGGAATTCCAACGCATTCAGTTCACTAGTGATATGTTACCGGCTGATATTGTGGGCGTTTCCATTTTTGATCCAGAACGTCGTAGCTTCCAGTTTCGCCCAGGTCCTGTATTTACGCAGTTATTGCTTGCTGATGAAATTAATCGCGCAGCACCCAAAACTCAAAGCGCATTGCTTGAAGCCATGGAAGAAATGCAGGTGACGGTGGATGGTGAGAGCCACGTTTTGCCATCGCCATTTTTTGTTATAGCGACTCAAAACCCTGTGGAGCAGGGGGGGACCTTTCCTCTTCCCGAGTCTCAACTCGACCGCTTTTTGATGTGTTTGAGTTTGGGCTACCCCTCTGAGGAAGCAGAGCTCAGTTTGCTAGCCTCCGGTGGCACCAGAGAGTCAGCGCTTAATCTAGAGGCAGCCTTGTCTCATGATGAACTGGTTACGCTGATGCAAAAAGTTAGGCGTGTTAGAGCAAGCGAAAGCTTGTTGCAGTACTTGCAGCGCCTCTTGCATTACAGTCGCCACAGTGAGCAATTTGTTTATGGGCTATCCCCACGGGCAGGCCTTGGTTTGCTACAAGCGAGCAAGGCCTGGGCACTGCTTTCCCAACGCGACTATGTGGTTCCAGAAGATATACAGGCGGTTCTTGGGGCTGTGGTTAATCACAGATTGGTGATTAGCGGCCAACAACAGCACAGTGATGCTGCTAGTATATTGCTCAACGCTGTACCTGTGTTGCCTTAACGAATACGCTTTCATGAAAAGAAAAATACAACAGCGCTATCAGCAGTGGCTTTCTCGCCGCATGCCGCCTGCGCGCCATCAGCGCTTGCGCCAACGCCTAATTTTTATTGTACCCAGTGGCTATGGTTTTTTATTTCTAGCGGTGGCGTTTGGTATTTTTATCGGTGGTATTAACTATCAAAACAACTTGCTGCTTGGCTTGTCATTTTTTTTAGCAAGCCAATTTGTTTTAGTGATTCTTTCCACTTATCGCAACCTGGCTGGGTTAACTATCGAAGCGAAAAGCATGCGTCCTAATTTTGTTGGAGAGCAGGGATATTTAAGCTTCACGGTAACCGCAAGGGCCTCGGGACCACAAGTGGCCATTGGGTTTCGTTGGCACAAGCCACATGGGGTGGACCAAATAATGTCTTTATCAGCCCAGCAGTCGCAAGTGCTAACTTTAGCGGTGCCACTCACACAGCGGGGCTGGAATCATCCTGGGCGCTTGGTGGTATGGAGCCGTTATCCCTTAGGGTTGTTGCGAGCTTGGAGCCACTTAGATATGGCGCATCCTGGCTTAGCCTGGCCACACCCACTTAGCACGCCTCATGCACCATTTAGTGGTGAGGCCAAACGCGGGGACGCCAATACTCAATGGTGGCTAGGGGAGGATGAGTTCCACGGGTTGCGGGAATACACAGAAAGCGATTCGCCAAGCCAAGTAGATTGGAAGACCTATGCTCAAGGCCGAGGCTTGTACGTGAAAGAGTTTATTACCCCACAAGCTAGCAGCGAATGGTTAGATTGGCACAGTTTTCATGGTGGTGATGTGGAGCAGCGTTTGAGTTGGCTGTGCTACTGGGTGCTAAAGCGAGAGCAGGAACGCCAACCCTATGGATTGCGTTTACCACAGTTTGAGTTACCCATAGGGATTGGTGCCGAGCATAAACATAAAGCACTAGAAGCCCTGGCCCTTTATTCTAGTGGTGAAAGCCATGGCTAATGTGCAATATCAGGTGCCACGCCATAGCTTTTATTGGCTTTTATTAGCTACTTTGTTGGCCACTGTACCCCATGCACTCAATGCCGGTTGGTGGCTAAAGTTAATGTTGCCTTTGTTATTGGTGACGCGTTGGCGGCTTCATATTGGCCGTGGAGCTATGCCAAATAAATGGGTGCGTAGTGCATTAATGGTGTTGGTTTTGGCCTTGGTGTGGCGCGAGAATGGCCATGTGTTTAGCACCGAGGCAAGTACGCAGCTATTAGTGGGTGCTTTTTTGCTGAAGCTGCTTGAAATGCATCGGCAGCGTGATGCCTATGTGCTGCTAGTATTAGGCTATTTTGTAGCCGCCACAGTGTTTTTGTTTTACCAAGGGCCATTTGCTGCCTTGTATGTACTGTTGTTGCTATGGCTACTAACAGCTGCATTGGTTGGTATTAACGTGCCTACCATTGGATGGTCATGGCGTTCGCATGGACGCACTAGTGCTGTTATTTTGCTGCAGAGCGTGCCGGTAATGGTGGTGCTGTTTATTTTTGTGCCGCGCTTTGGCCCGCTGTGGGCGATTCCTTCCCACGAAGGTAAAGCTAAAACAGGCATGACGGATACGCTAACCTTAGGTTCTATCAGTGAGCTGAGTGAATCCACTGAATTGGCATTCAGGGTGGAGTTTTATACTCAGCCGCCCGAGCAGCATGCACTGTATTGGCGCGGCTTGGTGTTAAGTGAGTTTGATGGCCAGACTTGGCATCAGGGACAACGTCGTAACGCCAAAGTGTTGCTACCCCAGAGGCAGACTATGCCGCATTGGTGGGAGCAACTAGAAAAAAAGGCGGGTGAGCCCGAGTATCATTATCGGGTCTTATTAGAGCCCAGCGGTCAACGTTGGTTATACGCCTTGCGCCATTCTATTAGCAGTACCGCCCGTGTTGGCGCTACCTTTGGAGGTACCTTAGCCACCACTAAGGAACTAAATGAGCGTTTTGTTTATGAGCTCGAAAGCTACCCCGAGTATGTGATGAGTGAGCCTTTGGCATCAGAGCACCGGGATTATTATCTAGCATTGCCTGCCCTAGTGGACCCGCAAGCTCGCCAACTTGCTGCCCAGCTAAAAGCACGCTATCCCAATCCTGAAGAAAGAGTAGAAGGCGCATTGGATTGGTTTCGTGGCGAGCCTTTTCATTATACGTTGACGCCCCCGAAAACCGGTACCCACGCAAATGATGATTTTTTGTTTGGCACTCAGCGTGGTTTTTGTGAGCACTATGCTTCAGCTTTTGCTTTTATGATGCGAGCAGCAGGGATTCCCGCTCGTATTGTGGTGGGCTATCAGGGCGGCGAATGGAACCCTCGTAGTCAACATCTCAGTGTTTATCAATATCACGCACATGCTTGGGTAGAAGTATGGCTAGCCGGTCTGGGTTGGGTTCGAGTGGACCCAACAGCCACCGTTGCACCAGAACGGATTGAAAAAGAGCGTACGGTTGTGGACGCTAGTGACAGTCGTGCGCATGCTCTTTGGTATGGCAATCGGTTAATATTGAGTTTGCGAGCGCAATTGGATTGGGTGGAATTTAATTGGCAGCGCTGGGTGCTGAGTTATGATGAGCAGCAGCAAGAGCGATTCCTAGCAGGCGTTTTTGGAGAGATAACGCCTATGAAGTTGGCATATAGCATCTTATTTTTGGTGCTGCTGCTACTCGTGCCGACGCTGTTCTGGACGTTTTGGGTGACCCGTGGTCCTAGGCTTACGGCAGCGCAATATGAGTTTTTATGGATGAGGCGGCTGTTGCATCGTAAAGGCAGGGTGCCACTGGCCTTAACCAAAACTGCCACTGTTCCCCAGTTAGCGGCCATGGGTGCCCAATATTGGCCGCATAAACAACCTGTCTTTGAGCGTTGGGCGTTTGTTATGGAGCAAATGCTGTATGCAGAACAAAATGGAACACTCTTGTTAAAAGAAGCACAACAAGAGCGTAAGAAATTACGGCGCTTGCCTAAGTGTTCACTAAAACATGATACAAAAGAATAGGTTGCTAACCGTTCAGTTGCTCCACACTCTCAGGTATTATGCATCATGACTGACGAGTGCTGTAGGTGACAAGAGATGAAACATAAAACAATACAAACAGAGTTAGGCGATAAAGTACCAAGACGAGGTAATAAATTTACCGAGTGGCTTGGCATTTTTGTGCTATGGATAACGGGATGGCGAGTGGTTGGTGCTTTTCCTAACATCTCCAAGGCAGTTGTGATTGGCGCGCCGCACACATCTAATTGGGACGCTGTATATGTCATAGCTGCAGCATTGGCGCTGCGCATAAAAGTGCAAATAATGGCTAAGGATACGGTGTTTAAGCCACCTTTCGGTGGCTTTATGCGTTGGCTAGGCGGAATTCCCGTTGATAGAAGCAGCAGCCATGGTGTGGTTCATCAGTCGGTAAGTGCGATAAAGAGCAACGAGCAAATGTTTCTGGGGCTTTCTCCTGAAGGAACTAGAAGTGGCGCTAAAGAATGGAAAAGCGGCTTTTATGTCATTGCGCATGCAGCGCAAGTACCTATTCTTGTGACTGTGGTTGATTATGGTAAGAAAGAGATTCGTTTTGCGGATACGGTAATTCCTTCTGGTGACTACCAACAGGATTACCCTAAGATTGTAGAGCTTTATCGTGGTGTGGAAGCTTGTCATCCCAAGCTAATGTCTGCCCCTTTGCAAGCTTTGCGTAAGTACAACAATGTGAATAAAAATTGAGGATAATGATGAGTCAATTTGAACAAGCTCAAACGGATGTTAAAACGTTAACGAAGCGTCCTAGCAACGACGATTTATTGTTTCTTTATGCGCACTTTAAGCAAGGAAGCGATGGAGACGTCAGTGGAAAACGCCCTGGTATGCTAGATATGGTAGGCCGTGCAAAGTATGACGCTTGGGCAAAGCTTAAAGGAACTTCACAAGAACAGGCCCAACAGCAATACATCGCGAAAGTAAAAGAGCTTTTGAAAACTCATAAGTAACGCAGCCCTTTAATCCCGTTGTTTGCACAAGCCATTGAGCAAACAACGGGTTTTTGCTGCTTTGACACAGGAGTAGAAGGTGGAATTCTCAAAAGTATTGTCGGCATTCAAAGCGGGTGAACAAGTTATTCCAGAAGGTTGGAGCCAAGGTAGAGCTTGCTTTGGTGGCTTGATCGGCGCCCTTATGTATTCGGCCCTTGAGGAGCTTGTGCCTGATAGGCCACCACGTAGTGTGTACGTATCATTTATCGGGCCTGTGGCTGAGGGGCCCGTAGCTTTAAAAACAGAGGTGTTGCGTGCGGGTGGTTCGGTGACGCAAGCAGAATGCCGATTAGTGCAAGAAGGGCACACCCTAGCAATTATGCTAGTTAGCTTTGGTCTTGCTCGTGAGTCTAAAATTCATGTAGCAGGCCCGCAGCCTGTGGCTATGAAGCCCTTAGATAAAGCGTTTCCTTTACCCTATGTGGAGGGGGTTTCACCCGTATTTTTGCGTTACTTTGATATGCGTTGGGCCACAGAGCATTTGCCTTTTTCACGCAGCAAAGAAGGCAGTTTTGGTGGTTGGGTGCGCTTTAAGGAAGAGCTAAGTATAAATCGTAGTGTTTTACTGGCGATGATTGATGCATGGCCGCCTGCTGTGATTCCTATGTACAAGCATCCTGCTCCTAGCAGTAGCCTGACTTGGACTGTGGAGTTTACAGACGAAGAGATTAGCGATGAACCCTGGTGGCAGTTCCATGTGGACACAGAACAAGGTGAGGGAGGCTACTGTGTCACTCAAGGGCAGCTGTGGTCCAAAGAGGGAAAGCTAGTAGCCCTAAGCCGCCAAACGGTTACCGTATTTACTTAAGAGGATGGGGAGGGAGTGCCATCTAACTTATTTTCTGGTCTTTTTCCTCAAGGGCTTCAATAACACTCGCAATCCGATTAACCAAAATATCATTTATCGATTTGTCGAGAATGCGCGCAAGCTCAGCACTTACCACCATGTCGGCAATAGGGCGTACGCGCTGAACAAAATCAGACAGCTCTTTGACTTCTTCACCACTGGGTAGGCCTTGGCCATATTTTACGTCTAACAGCTGTTTTTCTACTAGCTCAATAAAACCATCGGCAATGCGGGCCACTTCGGTGCGCACTGCACTGACTTGCTCTAAGAGGGCCTCTAGTGGAATTCCTGCAGCGGCTAATTCACGACCTGCATTTAATATTCGGGGACTAGGAACGCGCAGACGGTTCCCTTCAGGGATGACATATCCTAGTTCAACCGCTTTGAGTAGCGCCTCTTGAGTAAGGCTATGACCAAAATCTTCGAGCAGGTCATCGTAACTGATATAGGAGGGCGCCTCCTCGCTCCACGGGCTTGTTACCACCACTTCCAAACCAAGAATATCATTAAGGTCACGGCCTTCTTCCCATGCGGTAATCAAATCGCGAATATTTGCCAAGGTAAACCCACGCTTGAGCAGCTGTCCAATAATGCGTAAGCGAGCTAAGTGAACATCGGTATAAATGCCTGAACGGCCGCGGCGTTCGGGAGGAGGTAGCAAGCCTCTATCTTGGTAAGCGCGCACATTGCGAACTGTAGTTTCTGCCTCTCGGGCTATTTCATCAATGGTGAACTCTTTAACCGCTGTGGCTTCGCTATTGCTGCTGTCCGCGGCAAGCGTGGTGTTAGAAAGCTTACGCAGCGTTTGCAAAATAGATTTTGGCGTTAAGGGAGTCGTTTTCATAGATGATGGTGTTAAAGCCAATGTCGCTATTCCTGTGTGGTTTTCTCAAAATAGTGTACGCACTTAAATATAATGGTTCGATAGTTAGCCCAACTATTTAATAGCTCTTGTTAGCAGTGACACTCGAGATGGGGCTGCTGACAAGGCATAATATCTCACTCCAATAGTGGATAAGAGTCAAGGCATTGCATACTAAAATTCATCTTCAACTTGATGAAAGGCGTATCACACTGCGCCGTCATCCTTTGCGCCAACGGGAAAAGTTTCAAGCTTGGGATGGTGCAGACCGCTACATGTTACATCATCGAATGAAACATTTCTTGCCGCCCTTGTTGGTGGTGAACGATGAATTTGGCGCTATGGCATTGGCAGTGAGCGATTCTGTCTATTTGTGGAGTGATTCTTGGCTGTCCAAATATAATTGGCAACAAAATGCTAAGCTTAATCGTCAGCAAGCGAAGGATGCTCAGTGGCGGTGGCCCTTGGATTCTTTACCACAAGTGAATGAAGTATGGTTAAAAGTGCCCAAAGAGCTAGCCTTGTTGCGCTTTCAACTGCATCGATTAACGGCGGAGCTTGCGGCAGGCACCCCAGTGTATCTTGCGTGGCTAGATAAACATCTTCCAAAAACCTTAGTATCCATTGTGAGGCAGTACTTAGAGGGTGTGGATTTACTGCCAGGCCGTTTTAAGGCTCATGGTTTGGTAGGGTTTGCACGCGGTGTAGTGTCGGAGCCATCCCCTTTCCCCACGAAAATAGATGTACCTCTTTTGCACGCCGCTTTGCTGGCACACGCTGGAGTGTTTGCCCAGTATCAATTGGACATTGGTACGCGTTTTATGCTCGAACACCTGCCTCAAGGGAATTATAAGCGTATCGTTGATTTAGCTTGCGGTACGGGTGTGTTGGGGTTAGCAGCAGCTCAACAGTATCCGCAAAGCCATATTTGTTTTGCCGATGAATCCTTTATGGCCATAGCCAGTGCAAAAGCCAACTGGGATGCATTATTCCCAGGCCGCTCGGCTGAATTTTTTCTGGGAAATGGTTTGATGGGCTGGCAAGGGAATGCAGATTTAATTTTGCTAAACCCACCGTTCCATCAAAACCACACAGTGGATGCTGATCTCGCTTTAGCCTTGTTCGCACATGCTCGGGCAGCGCTAACAGATGATGGCGAGCTTTGGGTGGTGGCTAATCAACATTTGGGGCACGAGGCCAGATTGCGGCGCTATTTTCAGCGAGTACAAGTTAAAGCGCGCAATGCAAAGTTTGTATTGCTATGCGCTGCTGAGCCAAAATTTAGTAAAAATACTGCTACGTAGCACGGCAGGCATTGCGGAGCTGATAGGCTTGCGCTTTTTAAATACCAAGCGAGGTATATTTATGACAGGTTATTGGTGGTTATGGCTCGGTTGTTTTGTGGTGCTCTTGCTAGGAAGTTATGGAGCCTACCTGTGGTGGCGAGTTTGGCAGCAGGAGCGGCAGGCAGAAGCTATTCGTGCGCATCGCAGAGGTCAGTTGATGGCGCAACTAGCCATCATGGCAAGAGCAGTTGAAACAGAGCAGGTCAATGTAACAGAGGGCGCATTGCGCCTTGCCGCTATGCTGCAAAGTATTGATGAAGCCATTGCAGCGGATGTGGCGGTCATTCATGAAATGGCTGAGCATGCACTTGTTTTTACCATAGGCGAAGCCCGTAAACGCCTGCCTAGGGTGGAGCGAGAGCAGCAAGACCAGCAGCGTGAGCTTCTCGAGCAGCGCTACGGGCAAGCTGTTATCGCTGCAGCTAAACAGCTGCGCCAAGCTTTGCCTGCTGATGCGATTAGTAAGTTGGCGTCGATAAAGGCCGTTTAATAGTTATGTATGATGTATTAAAAATATAAGCACAAGGATAATGCTATGACTCAAACCAAATTGGTGTTTTCCCCTTCTGAGGCACTGGTGGGTTATTTGGAGCAGCTGTATTCTCAGCATGCGGCCGCGCCTCAGAAGGTGCATACGGATGCCATGCGAGGCATAGTTGAGCATTTTATAGACGAGGTGAATCAAGCTTTCTTTTTAGCCCCTATAGAGGCCATTGAAGCGGAGGGTTCGGTTGTTAACATCATTCTTAAAGGGGTGGGTGTTATTAGAAAGACGGGGCGTTCTTTAGCCTTGCGATTGCTAGACCGTATCACAACAAAGGACCAAGCTGGCCTAGTTGCACATTTTAAGCGGTTGCACTTTCAACATGAGGGGCAACACTATGTGGGGTTTAGTTTTGCCCCAGAAGTGCAGGCACAAGTGACAGCGGCTTTTGCTAAGGTGCACGAAAACGAAGAAGTGCCAATTGATTCTTTGGTTGAAGCATTTCAGCAAATTGCCGACGCAGCCCTCTACCATTATATGGACAGCACCATGGAAGCTATTGAGGTTAAAGCATTTAGTCGTGGATTGATTAGAGCAGCTCGCGCAACGATTAAGAAATCCACTAGTGTGGCCATTAACCGAGGAATACCCGCCCTGGGAACTCACTACCGTCGTGGTTTAGTTAAGTACTTCGAAGACCATTTTATCAACCTATAGCAGCTCGCAGCTAAGTGATGGCTTAGCTGCGTGACCAAATTGTCCCAAGGTTTTACTTGGCGGCTTTTTCTTTCGTTTCGACTTTAGCTTTAGGCTCTGCTTTAGCTTTGGGTGCTGCTTTAGCTTTGGGTGCAGCTTTGGCTTTAGGTGCGGCTTTGGCTTTAGGTGCGGCTTTGGTTTTGGGCTCGGCCTTAGCCTTGGGTTCTGCTTTCACTTTTGGCGCTTCAGTGGCTTCCACCGCCTGAGTTGCTGGTGTGGCATTACCCGATAAGCGAGCTTCTAGGGTTTTTATACGGTTCTGCACCTCGTTTTCATAGCGTTGGATAACATCGGTAATCACCTTAGCGGTTTCTGCAGTAGCTTTAAGTACGCGTACTTCCAACTCTGCTAATTGACGGGTGGCTTCAGAGGACTCGATTTTCTCTTTTGTGCTTTCGGCCAGCTGCTTCGCTTTATCAAATTGCTGCTGCAAAACAGACGAAGCTTTATCGCGGTATTCGGCAGGCAAAAAGTCTAAATTTGTAAGCAGTTCCTTTTGTTTCTGCAGCTCTTGTGAAAGCCTTTCGCGGGTAGATTGCAGAAGATTTTCATTGGTGCTCATGTTGCCTCTCCTTGTGAAACTTGGTTTGTGTGTGCTGCAAAACAGCAGCCTGGTTTTTAATCAAAAAATGATTAAGCATAGGTTCAAAGTAATACTATGTGTTTTAATTCAAGGTAGTAGCTTGCTTGTGAGATTGTTTGACAGTTGAGGCGAGAAGGGCTATGACTTTTTAGTCTATACTTAAAGCGATTAAAACTAGGTGTTTATATACTAAATAGGCATAATGGCCTGCGCATTAACTTGAGGACCTATCTATGAAGTTGCAACAACTAAGATACATTTGGGAAGTATCTCAAAATGATCTCAACGTCTCTGCTACGGCGCAGGCATTGTTTACTTCTCAGCCAGGCATTAGCAAGCAAATTCGTCAGTTGGAAGATGAGCTAGGCGTGGAGATTTTTGCGCGCTCAGGAAAAAGTTTGACGCATGTCACTCCAGCGGGCGAAAAGATTTTGCAGCTATCCCATGAAATTTTGCAGAAAACAGTGGCAATTAAACGAGTTGCTCAAGAGTTTCAAGATCAAATGAAGGGTGAGCTGAGTATCGCCACCACACATACTCAGGCACGTTATGCACTACCAAAGGTGATTCACGCATTTACAGAGCAGTTTCCAGAGGTGTCATTGCATATGCACCAAGGGACGCCAATGCAGATTTCGGAGATGGCGGCGAATGGCGCTGTGGACTTTGCCATTGCCACTGAAGCCCTTGAGCGGTTTAGCAGCTTGGTGATGTTGCCTTGCTATCGCTGGAACCGAACTGTAGTGGTGCCCCAAGACCATCCCTTAGCAAAAGTTGAGCGTTTAACGATTAGGGATTTGGCTGAATATCCTATTGTGACGTACAACTTTGGCTTTACGGGCCGTAGTAAATTAGATGAGGCTTTTCATAAAGAAGGGCTGGAGCCCAAGGTGGTGTTCACCGCTGCGGATGCTGACGTTATCAAAACTTACGTAAGGTTAGGAATGGGGGTCGGTATTGTGGCCCGCATGGCCGTGGATGACACAGTGGATAAAGGGCTTGTGGCCCTGGATGCTAGCCATTTGTTTGAGTCTAGCACCACTAAAATAGGCATTCGCAAAGGCACCTTCTTGCGTGGATTCATGTATGAATTTATTGAGGGCTTTGCACCGCATCTCACGCGGGAGCGCGTAGATGAAGCCATGCTGGCTAATTCGCAAGAACGCGTAGACAAAATCTTTGCGGACATTGAGTTACCTGTTTTATAACCTCTAACCATTTTCTGCTGCCACAAACCTTGTGGGATTTGCATTGCGCCTTAAGCGCGGTTACATTGCCCCACTTGGCAGCATTGTATGTGTTGGATTATTGATTATGTAATAGGGGCTTCCCGTGGAATTACTTTGTCTTGATTTAGAAGGTGTTTTGATTCCTGAAATCTGGATTAACTTTGCCGAACGCACAGGTATAGAAGAGCTAAGAGCCACCACTCGGGATATCCCCGATTATGATGTGCTAATGAAGCAGCGCTTAGCAATTTTAGATCAGCACGGCTTTGGTTTACCAGATATTCAAAAAGTAATTGATGAAATGGGCCCATTAGAGGGCGCTCGAGAGTTTCTTGATTGGGCTCGCGAGCATTTTCAGGTCATTATTTTATCGGACACTTTTTATGAGTTCGCATTACCTTTGATGCGCCAGCTAGGTTGGCCGACACTGTTCTGCCACCGTTTAGAAGTTAACGAAGAAGGGCGCATTACGGACTACATTTTGCGACAAGAAGACCCTAAACGTGCTTCTGTAAAAGCTTTTCATAGCTTGAACTACCGTGTTATCGCCGCTGGCGACTCCTACAATGACACCACCATGTTGTCGGAGGCAGAAGCAGGTATTTTGATTCATGCGCCACAAAACGTGCGTGATGAATTCCCACAGTTCCCAGCTGTGGATGATTACGAAGCGCTAAAACGCGAAATCGTTAAAGCAAGCAATCGTAATATCCCGTTGTAATCCCCCAAAGCCCTAAGAGAGAAGCTCTCTTAGGGCTTGCTAATTGTGTTCTTCTTCCAAAACTGCTTAAGCGCGTTGGCTGTTTTTAATGGTGCTTCCAGCATGGGCAGATGTCCTACTTTGGGGAAGACAACCTCTTCTGCCTCTGGCAAATACGTTTTGATTTCCTCAGCACAGCTCACGTCTAGGATGGCATCCTCTGCACCCCACATAATTAAAGTTGGCTGCTGGATATCTTCTAAAATACTGATCAAACCTTCATCCACCACAATGGCATCACTAAATAGGCGGTGATTCACAATACTGCGATGAATAAAATCGCGGTAAATAATGGGGGTGATTGCCCAGCTAAAAAGATTAGGCCTTTGATAGGTAGCAAGTTTAAACAGCGCGGCCACCTCTTTGTAGCTGCGCGGTATGAGTGGGTTTTTTCCTTCCACTAACAAGGTTTCAAATTGTGTTACTTTATTTCCGCGCAGCCCCGCAGAGTTCATTAGCGTAATCGTCATCACTTGTTGCGGGAAGTGTGCTGCCCACACGGCAGCGGTGGCCCCACCCATGGAGTTACCGACTAAATGCACGGGGCGGGTGGTGATAAGGGAAACTAATTGGCTTAGCCGTTCTGCTTGCAAAGAAAGGCGATAATCCTTGTGGGGATTGAATTCGCTTTCACCATACCCAGGTAAGTCAGGAATAACTAGGTGATACTTTGCCTTCAGAAAGCCACTCATTAGTAGCCAGTTTTCCTTATTCGAACCGAACCCGTGCAAGAGCACCACAGTGGGTTTTCGAGGGTCACCTCCTTCTAAGTAGTACAACGTAAGGCCATCGACCATTTTGCTTTTGCGCTGCAATCCCGAGAGCCGCGTTTGTAATTTGCGTACTTGGTTCCATTGCGTTTTGGCTGGGCGCCAACGTTCTAATTCCGCAAGGCTAGGGGCTGGGTGTTGCGCCAAGAATGGTTTGGCCGCGCCCTCAATGAAGCTATTAATAGCGGCTTCGGCGGTGCTGTTTATTTGCTTATTACTCATGGCTTAATTGTTCTAATTCTTGTTTTGCGGCGGCAATGAGTGCGCTATTGTCGTGTTGCCAAGGGTGAAAGTTGGGGCGATAAAAAGAGAGGTAGCTGGGAATGCTAGTGGTGACAAAGCCTCGCGGCCCCAGCAAGTTCCAAAACCCTTTAGTTAGCGCAATAGGGCGCCGATAAGCTTTGTCTTTCTTAAGGAAGGCCCAAGTATATCGGCTGGTATATGCTGCTAAATAAATTGTGGCATAGAACAATGACCGGGTTCTCATTTTGTAATCGCCAGAGACTTGCTCAAAAACATCGAAAGCCACCGCTTTGTGCTCGATCTCCTCAATAGCATGCCACAGCCATAATACGCGAACCTCTGGGCGCATTTTTTGGCTCCATTTAGGGTTGCTAAGCAGGCGGTGGGCCAGAATAGCTGTTATATGTTCAAGTGCTGCGGTGGCTGCTAGCTGTTGTTTAGGTGATAAGAGGCGTTGGCCTCGAGCAAGCATTTGCTTGGCGAACTTGATGCCTGAGCTGGCTTCTTGTTCGTATCCCATTTGCATTAATAACTCGTTAAACGATTGGTGTTCAAGAGAGTGCATGGCCTCTTGGCCAATAAAGCCAGAGATTTCTTTTTGCAATTTAGGGTCGGTGATGTGTTCTCTAAATGCGCGAACTGAATTCACAAAAAAACGTTCACCATCGGGAAAAGTCAAAGACAACGCGTTTAAGAAATGAGTCATCACAGGGTCGCCGCCAAACCAGTATCTTTCTATGTTGGCAAAAGGAAAGTCCATTCGTCTCGGAGTGATTTGAATGTTTTCTGGCTTGCGATAGCGTTTTTTAAATGGCCATGAAAGAACAGTTGCTGTGGACATGAACACGCCTCATTTTTTTGGTAATGAGTTTGAGTGTTGCGGATCAAAGATGCGCTGCCCTTGGCCCAGATGAGACTTTTTGAGGCTTAAAAGTCAGCAGATGCGTTAAAACGTCATACGTGAACAAAAATGTCAGTGAGTGCTGCATTTTTCTATAAAATATTGCCATGCATCAAGGGTTTCATGGGGAGATTCAATATGCGGATAATGGCCTATGCCAGGTAGCTCGAAGGTGAGGCTGTTCGCTTTTTGAAGCGCTTTAAATCGATTGACTGCCTTTTTATGAACCACTGGATCTGCGGTGCCACGAATAAGTGCTAAGGGTATTGTCGTGTCTGCTAGGGCGGCAGCCCACTTTTCTTTATAAAGTTTGCGCTCATTAAAATAGGTGAGTACCGCGGGTAGGCAGCGGACCCCACTGTCATGACTAATTAGATGCCAGGCAGTATTGAGTTGTTGAGGAGTAGGTTTGGTATGCGGGCCAAATAAACCGGCAAAGCTTCTTAGTAATATATCCTTACCCATGGCACGGACCAGAAAGGGGCCCAATGGAGTGGATAAAACACGCTGCACCAAGGTCGGTGTTTGCGCATCTTCATACAGGCTGCTGCCTAAAAAAGTGGCGCTGATAAATTGCTTATGCTGCAAGTTGTTTTGACGTGCCAGTAGCTCAAGCACCACAGCGTCACCATAGTTGTGCGCAATAACGTGGCACTGGGAAATCTTTTTTTGCGCCAGAATAGCTTCAACAATATTGGCTTGTTGTATGATGCTGTACTTGTATGGGTAGGGTTTTGAGGAAAAGCCAAACCCTAAAAAATCTGGAGCAATGACTCTGTGCTTTTGGGCTAGCTTATTAAATAAAAGACTATAGTCCCAGCTGGAGCGCGGGTAACCATGTAATAGGAGCAGCGGCGGCTGCTCTGTATCTTTTTGGCTATCAATCACGAATACTTGTTGCCCATGGGTGTTGTGATAGCTGCCCAAGCGTTGCCAAGTATTGAGTGAGTATAGCATTTTCGTGTTTTCTAACCTCATTGTTTGTGCATTTTGCCAAGCGGTAACCGCTAAGCTGCCACAGCCGGCTCTGACAACAGTGTCTCTAGAGTTTGTTGGTCGCTCACAAAACGGCGAATGCCATCACTAAGTAAATCGGTGCTCATGGCGCATTGGTTTAAGGCAAACCGAAACTCAGCTTCGCTGTAAGAAAAAACGGTTTTTTCTTGGGGCTCCAGTTCGGCCGACAGTTGGCGCTTAATACTGCCTTTATCGCGGGCAAGTTCTTCAAGCAGTGCGGGGCTTATGGTGAGCCGATCGCAACCCGCTAACGCTTCGATTTGAGCAGTACTACGAAAACTCGCCCCCATTACAATGGTGTCCGACCCCATGGATTTTAAGCGGTGAAAAATAGTTTTTACCGCAGCCACACCAGGGTCCGAGGCAACATCTTCACCACGGTTTTTATACCAATCATAAATACGCCCCACAAAAGGGGAAATGAGCGTGGCTTGGGCTTGGGCTGCAGCAATTGCCTGAGCAGGGTGAAAGATAAGGGTGAGGTTGGTGCGGGTGCCTTCGGCTTCAAGCACCTTTGCCGCCTGAATGCCCTCCCAAGTGGCTGCTATTTTAATCAGAATGCGGTGAGTATCTGCGCCTCGTAAACGATAGAGCGCTATAAGACGACGCGCACGTTCCACTGTGGCCTTGGTGTTGAAGGATAGTTGTGCATCTACCTCAGTGGAAACAAGTCCTGGCACTATTTTTAGCAACTCAGAGCCAACGATGGCAGTAAATGCATCGCAGAGTAAGCTTGCATCTGGAGTAGGTGAGTATTGTTTAGCCAGTTGGTTTGCTTGTTTGAATAATGCTAGGCCTGCTTCACTTTTAGCCACAGCCAATAAGAGGGATGGGTTGGTGGTGGCATCCATGGGCTTGAGAGCTTTAATGGTATCGAAGTCACCTGTGTCAGCCACAAGGGTTGTCCATTGTTCAAGCTGCTGACGCTTGCTAGTAGTGGCCATGCGTATTCCTCATCGCGATAAACTGGAAAGCCTTAACATAACAGAAAAGTAATGACTTAGGCATAGGGTAAACGATTCAATTTAACAGATTGCGCTTGCTGCTGGCACTTAGGCCATGGTGTGGGTACGTCACTTGTCGCTAACATGGTTGAGTTCATATACCGAAGGAGCCTGTGATGATAAAAACTATTTTAACCCGTGAGCAGCTCGACCAAGCCCAAGCCCAAGGCTTGCCCGAAATAGAGCTCCTTGGTGATATTGCCGATAAAGTAAAAGCGGCCCAACAGGTGGCACGACTCGGGCAAGCGGGCGCCAGCATTTTAGGCAGTGTCCTTGGGGCTGCTGTGGTGGCGGGCTTACAAAAGCCGGCGGAATCCAAGGTGTCCAAGGCGGTGGAGAAAACGGGCGCCAGCATGAATAGCATAGTGGCCTCTGTGGGGCTTGGAGTAGGGCTGGTGATGGCGATTTTTAGCAATTACGAAGAAATTGACTACCAAGAAGGTAAACTTATTTTACGCCGCCGCAGTGCTTAAATTTAGCGTGGCACCAAGGCTAAGGCATCAAGTAAAACTTGTGGCGTGGCGTCGTGTAAATGCGCATGGGTGCTTAAGTGTCGGCGAAAGGCCCGGGCACCGGGGACACCTTGAAAAATATTAAAGATATGCCGCAGCACATGTTTGGGGTGCGTGCCGTTGGCAAATTTTGTTTCCACATAGGGTAAAAACGCTTCCACCACTTCATGGGCGCTATGGGCAGTGCTTGGTCTTGGTTGGCCAAAAATCACTTCATCGGCTTCGCTAAAGCGCCAAGGATGGTGATAAGCCGCACGACCAATCATAACGCCATTCACTTTTTCCAAATGCTCTTGCGCTTCGCTAAGGGTTTGAATGCCGCCATTAATGCTAATTTCTAGTTGTGGAAAGTCACGCTTCACCTGGTAAGCGCGGTCATAAATTAGTGGGGGGATATCACGGTTTTCCCGCGGGCTAAGGCCTTTTAGAAACGCCTTGCGTGCATGAATAATGAAGTGCTCGCAACCCGTGTTTGCCACTGTATCTATAAAGGTAGCTAAAAACTCATAGCTATCTTGGTCGTCGATACCGATACGAGTCTTAACGGTTACCGGTATCTTTACTTCTGCTTGCATAGCAGCAACACAATCCGCCACCAGTTGCGGCTCTGCCATCAGGCAAGCACCGAAGCTGCCTGATTGCACACGCTCTGAAGGACAACCCACATTTAAATTGATTTCATCGTAGCCGAAGTCCTCGCAATGGCGAGCAGCTTGGGCTAGGAGTGTTGGGTCGCTGCCACCGAGCTGCACCGCAATGGGCCCTTCTTCAGCATTAAAGCCAAGCAGACGCTCACGGTCACCATGCACCACAGCGGCAGCTGTCACCATTTCGGTGTATAGCAAGGTATGACGCGTAAGCAGGCGCATAAAATAGCGATAGTCTCGCGTGGTCCATTCCATCATGGGGGCCACAGAAAGACGGCGGTTGAGCGAGGCTTGAGTTTTCATGGGCGCATCATACTGAAAAAGCTCACTTGGTGAAAGAGAGCCTCCCCACCTAGAAATTGCATAAGCGGAAAATCATTTTGCAAGCTATAATACGGCCACTGTGGCGTTCGCCCTTCATTGATTAACTTGGAGTTTGCATGACTGTACGTACCCGTATAGCCCCATCGCCCACCGGTGACCCTCATGTGGGCACGGCTTATATTGCCTTGTTCAACCTTTGCTTTGCGCGCCAGCATGGCGGCAAATTTATTTTGCGTATTGAAGATACCGACCAAGCACGTTCCACATCAGAAAGCGAAGCAGCCATTATGGAGTCTCTGCGCTGGCTAGGTTTGGAATGGGATGAAGGCCCAGATGTAGGTGGACCTCATGGCCCTTATCGTCAAAGTGAGCGAGCTGATATCTACAAGCAGTATGCTGAGCAGTTAATTGAGGCAGGGTACGCGTTTCGCTGTTACCGCACCAGCGAAGAGCTAGATGCATTGCGTAACGAGCTGCGTGAAAAGGGCTTGCACCGTGCCATTAAGCCATCTGATTTAGCTTTGCCAGAAGAGGAAGTGGCGCGCCGCGAGGCCGCGGGTGAACCTTTTGTGGTGCGCATGTATGTGCCCGAAGAACCAGGCCGTTGCGAAATCACCGATATGTTACGGGGTGTGGTGGAGCTGGATTGGGACTTAGTGGACGCCCAAGTGCTGCTTAAGTCTGATGGTTTACCCACTTATCATTTAGCTAACGTGGTGGACGACCACTTAATGGGTATCACCCATGTGCTGCGTGGTGAGGAGTGGTTAAATTCGGCGCCAAAGCACAAGTTACTGTACCAGTATTTTGGTTGGGAAATGCCAGAGCTTTGCCATATGCCTTTGTTGCGCAACCCCGATAAATCCAAGCTGTCCAAGCGCAAGAATCCCACCAGTATTCTTTATTACCAGCAAAGCGGCTACTTGCCTGAAGCGCTGCTTAATTATCTTGGCCGCATGGGTTGGTCCATGCCTGATGAGCGCGAAAAATTCACCCTTGAAGAGATGCAGGCGGCGTTTGATATTCAGCGAGTGTCCCTTGGCGGGCCCGTGTTTGATGTGGAGAAGCTCTCTTGGCTTAACGGCCAGTGGTTGCGTGAGCTAAGCGATGAGGATTTTTTAGTAGAGCTTAAGCATTGGCTATTTAATGATGAGCAGGTGCTAAAAGTGATTCCCCATCTAAAAACAAGAGTGGAAACCCTAGGGCAGGTAGCCCCGCTTGCAGGTTTTTGCTTTGGTGATTTACCGGCCTTGTCAGCGGAGCAGTTTGCCCATAAAAAATATGAACCAGAGGCCATTGTCGAATGGTTACAAGGATTTTTGTGGAGCCTAGAAGTGCTGCGCACCTGGGAGCGCGACGCTATCTTTGCGTTAGCTAAAGAAACCGCAGACATATTTGAAGTCAAAATCAAAGACTTTTTGTTCCCTGTGTTTGTGGCTATTGCAGGTACCACTGCCAGTTTTTCAGTGGCTGATTCCATGGCCATTATTGGACCGGATGTGAGCCGTGCGCGTCTTCGTCATGCCATTGAAGTATTGGGTGGCTTGTCTAAAAAGAAAACTAAAGCCCTGGAAAAACGCTGGCAGCCTGTGCTTAACGCCTTGATTGCTCAGCAAATGAGCGATTAAGCTACGCTCAGTAAAAAACGCTTGACTCTTTAATGGCTGCTGCTAGAATGCGCAGCCATTAACTCAGCGGCAACGCTGTAGAGTTTTGGGGCCATAGCTCAGCTGGGAGAGCGCTTGCATGGCATGCAAGAGGTCGACGGTTCGATCCCGTCTGGCTCCACCA
>DAHVSB010000019.1 GCA_027324795.1 Alcanivoracaceae bacterium | reverse complement strand
GCACCGCGAGCTACATGGCTTGGTCTCTATTTTGGTGAATGGCAAAAAAGGCTACTCCAAGCACCCCGAGACTTTGCGTTGGGTGGGTTTTGGTTGGGCGCTGCGCCAGCGGCATCAGTGTTTGTCGGTGGAAATGGCATTGCGTGGCTATAAAGACAACACCCCTGTCACGCTCACCGATAACGCGCAGCAATGGCCGGAGGTATTGATTGATTCGCCCGCGCAACAATATGCGCTGTTGGTAGAAAAATATCGGGATAAAGAACCCGGCCGTATTCCCTTGCCCACCTCTGCCCAGCAATTGTGGAGCCAGCACAAATACTCTGTGTTGGCGCGCTCGCCCCAGCAATACAGCGATATTGGGCGAGCGGTGGCCAACAAGGCGCTGCCCTTTTCCGATTTGGCGCTCACTTTGATGCATCATTTACGCGCCGCACCCACCGCCGGGGGTATGCGCAACGCCTTGCAGCACATGTGGGGTTATGTGGCTAAGTTGGCTGCCCATCACCCTGCCGAGCTTACCGAAGGGCCTCTGCTCAATTTACTGCACGCTATTCAACAGGAAGCCAAGGCTCAACAGTGTGAATATCTCTTACACTCTACGGCATTGGGAGAGCTAAAAATGTGGTGTCTTGCATCCGCAAGCTAAGGTGCTTTGTATTCACCCCAACATCAGCGCCTGACACCGACAAAGTTCGCCGCTGGTTAGTAGCCACAATACCCTGCCAACGGTTGTGGTTTACCCAAAGGTTAGAGACTCTGCAACTGCCGACTCAATTTTGCTAAACCGCGCGTAGCCGACCACTTCAGTTAAGTAAGCACAAGGCGCCCAACTAGGGGAATGCGGCTTTCCACCTCAATAGTGTAAGTCACCCTGGTGCCGTTATCCTTGCCGCTAAACTCTAGCTTGCCAAAGTGGTGAGAGATAAGCGGATTATCTTCCATACGGTACTCAATCAGCTCGCAAGGCTTCACCTTGGTGATGGTTTCGAGGATGGGCTTGATGGGGCCAAACCCCATTTTGCGAGTGGAACCAACCCCATCCAGTGCCTCGGGGGGGCAGCATCTTTAATGCGCACAAAGCGCACTGGCCATAGCACCGTATTAAAAGTGGCATGTTGGCTGAGGCTATTAAATACGGTTTCCACAGGCGCGTTAAAATGCTGCTGCATCACTATTTTTTCATAGCTTTTCTCACCAAGTGCCGGTATTGGGCATAGAGGCCCAAGGCTCTTGTACTGGCAAAGGCTCCCCTGCTTGCAGCAGTTCAATAGAAATACCATCAGGAGAACGCACAAATGCCATGCGTCCGTCACGCGGCGGGCGGTTGATTGTTACCCCGTGCTCCTGCAGGTGGGCACAAGTGGCGTAGATATCGTTTACTTCATAGGCGATATGGCCAAAGTTGCGGCCGCCCGTATATTCTTCATCATCCCAATTCCACGTGAGCTCCACTTGGGCATCGTGATCCCCTGGGGCCGCTAAAAAAACAAGGGTGAAACGTCCCTCTTCCACTTCTTTTCGGCTGATTTCCTCTAACCCCAATGCATCACAGTAAAATGCCAATGATTGGTCAAGGTCGCGAACGCGCACCATGGTGTGTAGATATTTCATTGCATTCCTCGTATCTCTGGTTTTACTAAATCAGCTGCCATGCTAGCCAATATCAGCAAACTGCGCTAATGGGTATTTGTGATAGGGGTTATTCATAATTTGGGCAAAAGACTACGACACCCCTTGCGCGGCAGCTTACGTTTGGTCACTGTCCTTGGATGGCGGCGCAACTTCTTCATTTTGTAAACCAATCAAGGTTAACCGCTCCGTTTCAAAGTCCATATGGGCGGGTTCGAGCTGGGTGAGTTTTTTACTGATGTTGGGTGCAAGTTGGCTAAAGCGCTCTACTTTGCCGTACAAGCCCTGCTGCCCCGCCACCGCCACCACGGTGCGGTTATAGTGGTTGCTCGCGGCGGTTAGGCTTTTGCCTAAGCCCTCTAAACGCTCGGCCACGGTGCACACGGAGTTATAAATATCCCCCGCCCGTTGGCTAATTTCCGCTGCTTCTTCGCTGGCGTGTTGTATCTGCCATAAGTTGGACACGGTACGCAAAATGGGAATCAGTGTGGTGTGGGATACCAGCACAATGTTCTTTTTATAACCGTACTCAAATAAGTCTTTATTGTGCTTTAACGCCTCGATATATGCGGGTTCGATGGGCATAAACATGAGCACAAAACTGGGGCTTTTTACCCCCACCAAGTTGGTGTAGTCCTTGGAGGCTAAATCATCAATGTGGCGACGCACGGCGGCCACGTGTTCTTTCAGCGCAAGGTTATATTCCTCTGGCGTCTCGGCGCTCACCACACGGTCGTAGGCGTTTAGGGTCACTTTACTATCAATAATGATATGGTTGCCGTCGGGTAATTTAATCAGGTAATCCGTTTGCTTTTGCTTGCCCTCTGCATCGCGGAAGGCGCTTTGCGCTTCAAAGTGCGTGCCTTCCATTAAGCCGCTCATTTCTAAAGTACGATGCAACTGTGCTTCACCCCAGGCGCCCCGTTGCTGCGAATCGCCTTTTAGCGCCGAGGCAAGATTGCTGGCCTCGGCACTCATTTGTAAGCCTATCTCCAGCACTTTTTTAATCTCGCTGTTGAGGTGAGTGGTGCGTTGCAAAGAGGCATCGTGCACTTCGTTAACGCGTTTTTGAAAGCTCTCGATTTGATCGCGAAAGGGTTTGAGCATGTTGTTAATGCTCGCTTGGCTGGTGTGGGTGAAGGTTTTTCCTTTCTCTTCAAAGATTTTATTGGCGAGGTTTTCAAACTCTTGAGTGAGGGATTGTCGCACTTGGCCCAGCTGCTGCATCTGCTCTTTAAAGTACTCTTCTTTGCGCTCTAAAGTGGTTTTAAGCTCAGTGTGCTCTTGCGTTAACGCTTGATGCTTTTGTTGTTCTTGGCGATATAGGGTTTGCTGTTCTTGCAGGCGTTGATGTAGCTCTTGAGCACGCTCTTTTAAGGCCCCGAAAGCAGCACGGGCGGCCTCTAATTCCTTTTCTGCTTGATGGCTGCGCTGGCGCAAACTTTCCACATCATTGATAAGGCGTTGATTGATATCGTTAAGCCGCTGCGTTTCAGATTGGGCGTGCGCTAAACGCGTTTGCAAACGGCTTTCTTCCAAGGCCTGGGCTTGCTTGGCTTGGCTAAGCTGTTCAGTTTCCTGTTGTTGCTGCGCTAGCGCTTGCTGAATTTCGGCGAGGGCCGATTGTGTTTGCTCAATCACCGCCTCCGCTTTGGCCGCTTTACGAGCCACCAACAAATAACCCAATGCTAAGCACACAGCCGCAACCACCACCAACACTGCTAACCACTCGAATGTTTGCATCTCACTTTACCCTTGTGTTGTTCGCATAAGAACGCAGGTTACTGGAACACCACCACCTCGTCGCCCTCTTCCCAAGGCGTGTATTTTTTCATCATGTGCACAAACACAGGGTGCTCTAGCCAATGGCGTAGCCAGCGCTGCACATTGGGATATGGCAAGGAGTAGAAGGCATCCCTATCCACATGAGCGAATTGGCGCACAAAAGGCACGATGGCGATATCGGCTTTGCTAATGCCAGCACCAAGCAAATAGTCGTTTTGCTCAAGCAGGGTTTCTAGGGTTTGCAAAAAAACTTCACCCTGTTGGCGATATTCAAGTTGGCTTTGCTCGGGGTGGCGATCGGCGTATTTGTATCTATCTAGCCAATGCTTAAATTTCTGGTCGTTTTCATCTATTAAGGCGTTGGCTTTAGTTATATCGGTATTAAGCAAACCTTGTGGATCTTGCTGCGCTAACGCCCACTCCAGAATTTCACGGCTTTCTTCTATCACTTGTCCATCCGACAGCTGCAATACTGGCACTGTGCCCTTGGGGCTTATTTCAAGCAGGTGCGCGGGCTTGTTGCGCAACACAATTTCGCGCAGCACCACCGCTTGCTCGGCGAATAAAATACCCAAGCGCGCACGCATGGCGTAGGGGCAGCGGCGGAAGGAATATAATAAAGGAAGGGAGTTTTGCATCGTTTTCTAAAAGGCTCCTATAACGGCGGATCAATTTTATTCCCTATGGACGTATTCACGCGGTACCAACCTGCCACGGAATATCTATCGCGTTTAGCGGGCAGCACTTCGTGGGGAAATTCTTCACTTAAAAACACTACCAAGGTGCCATAAAGAGGTACCACCTTGATACCTTCTATATCATCGTCATCGCGATACAGGACTAGTTCACCACCGTCGGTGTGGCCCCAACCTGGATTGAGGTACGCCACCACTGACAGCACGCGATTGGCCTCACCACGGAAAGCATCGTAATGGCGTTTATAGAAAGCCCCGGGCGCGTAATGTGCAAAGTGGCTCTCAAAAGAGAACAGCCCTAAGAATAAACGGCGGTTTAAAAACTCTTGAAGCGTCGCCGTCCACTCAATCCATTGTTGGCCAGCGTCGGTTTCCCCTGTAATCCAACGAATTTCATCACTACGAATAAATTCTGTTTTTACGTAATCACCACCACGACCAATGCCTGCATCCTCGTAGGCATCTTCTTTAGCTAAATAGTGCTGGTGCGCATACAAAGTGCTGGCCAAATGCTCAGGCAATGCAGCGGGTTGAATGCTATAACCACGTTGCAATAAATCTTCCGCGATGCGGGCAAATAATGTTTCGTCGTTATTATTACCGTCGTCGCTACGGCGGAGCGATAAAATAGCGTCCAAATAGGTGTCCTGCTTAGGTAAGGGGTGATAAGAGCCCTAATCTACCATTAAAACTTGATAGCGCGTACTGCGGCCGTCATCGGATGGTTTTTTAAGACGCCATTGCCTAATCAATCCGCTAAATGGCGCACGGTAGTATCATAGATGGCACCTCTTCTTGCCCCGCAAAGTGCGGCCAAAAAGGAAATTGCCAAACCCATTAAAACGTAGGAGTTGACCTATATTTAAATGTAGTTGCGCCAAACAATACTCTAATTCGGCCCACTTGCTCAGCAGGCGCTGATAGCGCAGTATCTTGTTTAAACTCTCAACGTTGCAGGCAATCACTATGACAACCTCATGGATTATCTATGGTGCTAACGGCTACACAGGCGAGCTCATCGCACGCGAAGCAGTAAAACAAGGACTTACGCCCACTCTAGCGGGGCGTAGCCTAGAAAAAATTCAGCCCCTTGCTCAAGAGCTTGGCCTAAACGCCATTAGCTTTACGCTCGACTCATCCGCAGCTATAACAAAGGCCATTCAAGGCCACAGTTTGGTACTTAACTGCGCGGGGCCCTTTTCCGCCACTGCCGAACCCATGATGCAGGCGTGTATTAAAGCAGGCGCACATTACTTAGATATCACTGGCGAAATCGCCGTGTTTGAACGAGCGCAACAGCTCAGCGAGCAAGCTAAGGTTGCAAATATTGTTCTATGTCCTGGCGTAGGCTTTGACGTGATTCCCACGGATTGCGTGGCCGCAGCACTAAAAGAAGCACTACCCGATGCCACCCATTTAGCCCTTGGCTTTGATTCTCGTTCTGGGTTTTCACCGGGCACGGCAAAAACCTCCATTGAAGGTATGGCTCAAGGCGGCAAAGTACGCATTAACGGTAAAATCCAAACCGTGCCATTGGCCTACAAAGTGCGCAAGATTGATTTTGGCGATGGTGAGAAATCTGCCATGACCATTCCTTGGGGTGATGTGTCCACGGCGTATCACAGCACAGGCATTCCCAATGTGGAGGTGTATTTGCCGGGCTCACCACGGTTTATTCGCAGCGCCAAGCGCGCCAACCTTATTCGTCCCGTTTTGAAAATTGGGTTTATCCAAAACCTCATTAAAAACCGCATCGCCAAAACGGTAAAAGGCCCCGATGAAGCGCAGCGAGCCAAGATGCCCACTTATGTGTGGGGCGAAGCCACTAACGCTAAAGGAGAAACCAAAACCGCCCGCATTAAAACCGCCAACGGTTACAGCCTCACTATTGTTGGCGCTCTAACCGTGGCCCAGCACTTGCTCCAGCACGCTCCCGAAACGGGCGGTGCTTATACGCCCTCTTTGCTAATGGGCAAAACCTTGGTGGAGCAGCTGCCAGAATCAGGTGTGATACAAATTAATTAAGCCTGCCATGGGTCAGCACGCTGCAAAAGAGTCGCCACATCTACACCGCGGGGCAGGCTGCCGTAGTTGTGGTTTGGCTCTGTGCCAAGGCGTGAAGCAATAAAAGCCTCTGCCACGGCTTGATTCCCACCACGCAATAGCAAACTGGCTTGCAGAGTAAGCGCTAATTGCTCGATTAGGCTGCGAGCGCGATATTGCATTTTCTCCCTATCACTAAAATCTTGTTTTAATCTAACTACTGCGCTATCTAGCAAGCGATGTTGCCCTGTGGTAATAGCCAGCTCATCAAACCATGCCTCTAGCGCTGCGGGCGAGCGTTCTAGAGCGCGCAACATATCCAGTGCCTGCACATTACCCGAGCCCTCCCAAATCGCGTTAATGGGAGCTTCGCGGTATAAGCGCGCCGTCATAAAATCTTCTATAGCGCCGTTGCCACCTAAACACTCCATAGCCTCGTAAGCATGATTAGGCGTGCGTTTGCACACCCAGTACTTGCCTACTGCCAACCCTAACCTCAGCAAATATTTATCATGCTCATTGCTATCATGGGCGGTGTTATCGAGAGCTTCAGCCATACGCATGGTAATAGCCAAAGAACCTTCAACTTCTAAATGCAAATCAGCCAATACATTTTGCATTAACGGCTGTTTAATCAGTGTTTCACCGAATACATCGCGGCCTTGGCAATGATTCACGGCTTGAGCCACCGCCTGACGCTGGCCCGCACTGGAGCCAATCATGCAATCAAAACGCGTCATTGAGACCATCTCAATAATAGCGCGCACGCCGCGCCCTTCTTCACCAATCAGCCAACCCAAGGCCCCGCGCAGTTCGATCTCAGAAGAGGCATTCGACCAGTTACCCACTTTATTTTTTAAGCGCTGTATCTGCATGGGGTTTTTGCTGCCATCTGAACGCCAGCGCGGCACCAAGAAGCAACTTAAACCGCCTGGGCTATAAGCCAGCATTAAATAGGCATCACACATGGGAGCCGAGGTAAACCATTTGTGCCCCACCAGCTCATAGGCCTGCCCAGCGCCTTCATCGCCTAGCGGATAAGCCTTGGTGGTATTAGCGCGCACATCTGAGCCGCCTTGTTTTTCTGTCATTCCCATGCCGATGGTGAGCGATTCTTTTTCATAATGAGGCACATTCCTTGAGTCATAGCTGTTATGTAATATCTTCGGCAACCACTTCTCTGCAATACTTGGAGTAAGTGCCACTGTGGGCACTGCTGCAAACGTCATTGTGGTAGGACAACCGTGGCCTGCCTCTGCCTGGGCCTGCAAATAGTATTTAGCCGCGCGCGCCACATGGGCTCCTTGTTGCGGCTTTACCCAAGGGCTGGAATGCAGCCCCGCCTCTTGACCGAGCGCCATTAACCGGTGATAGCTATCGTGATACTGCACCAGATCCACACGGTTACCGTAACGATCGTGGCTGTGAAACACTGGCTTGTTTTCATTCGCTAAAAACCCCCACTTAATCACTTCTTGGCTACCCACTTTCGCGCCGTGGGTCATCAACTCTTCTTCTGCCCACTGTGCACCATGGCGTTTTACTGCCTCGCGTAAGGCAGTATCACTTTCATAGGAATTATAGTTCTCTAAAGGGCGAGATTGATTTATCACCTCGTGGGTCTGACTTAAAAATTCGGTGATGGGCATGAGCTGTTCCTTTGGTAGTATCGAGATTTCATTAACATAACCATGGTTTGCGGGCTAGCACAAGTGGTGTTATTACAGGCAAAAAAAATGCCGAACCCTTAAGCTCGGCATTTGATGGCTAAACTAACGTCATTTAAGTCCTAGCGCTTTCGCCACACCTTCGCCATAAGCGGGGTCTGCTTGGGTACAGTGTTTCACATGACGTCGCTGAATCTCTTCAGGCACGCCCGCCATATTGCGCGCTGTGTTTTCAAACAACACCTGCTGTTGCTCTGGGCTCATCAAGCGAAACAAGTTACCAGGCTGAGTGAAGTAATCAGGCTCATCTTCCCAGTAATCCCAGCGATCAGCGGCACCCTCCAACGCCAAGGGCGGCTCAGAGAAATCGGGCTGCTCCTGCCATTCGCCATAACTGTTAGGTTCATAATGCAAACGGCTACCTTGGTTGCCATCCACGCGCATAGCACCATCGCGGTGATAACTATGGAAAGGACAGCGCGGTGTATTCACAGGAATCTGCGCGTGATTCACACCTAAGCGGTAACGTTGCGCATCGCCGTAAGAGAACAAACGGCCTTGCAGCATACGGTCTGGCGAAAAGCTAATGCCTGGCACCACGTGTGCTGGGTTAAACGCCGCTTGCTCCACATCGGCAAAGTAGTTGTCAGGATTACGGTTAAGCTCAAACTCGCCCACCTCGATTAAGGGATAGTCGGACTTAGGCCACACTTTGGTTAAATCGAAGGGGTGGTATGGCACGGTAGCTGCTTCTTTTTCCGGCATAATTTGCACATACATGGTCCACTTGGGAAAATCACCCCTCTCGATGGCTTCGTACAAATCGCGCTGTGAGCTTTCACGGTCTTTACCCACCAGTTCTTCGGCTTCCGCATCGGTTAAATTTTTGATGCCTTGCTGAGTTACCAAGTGGAACTTCACCCAGAAACGCTCGTTATCTGCGTTGATAAAACTGAATGTATGGGAACCAAAACCGTGCATATGGCGGTAAGAAGCGGGTATGCCACGGTCACTCATAACAATGGTTACTTGATGCAGCGCCTCGGGAAGTGAGGTCCAAAAATCCCAATTATTTGTGGCGCTGCGCATGTTGGTGCGTGGGTCTCGTTTTACCGCGTGGTTTAAATCTGGGAATTTAAGTGGATCACGAAAGAAGAACACTGGCGTGTTGTTGCCCACCAAATCCCAATTGCCCTGCTCGGTGTAAAAACGCATGGCAAAGCCTCGAATATCGCGCTCCGCATCTGCGGCGCCACGCTCACCCGCCACCGTGGAAAAGCGTACGAACATATCCGTTGTTTTGCCCACCTCAGAGAACACTGCTGCTTTGGTGTATTGAGTAATGTCATGGGTAACTGTAAAAGTACCAAAAGCACCAGAGCCTTTGGCGTGCATCCGACGCTCGGGAATCACTTCGCGATCAAAGTGAGCTAACTTTTCGAGAAACCACACATCTTGTAATAGCATGGGGCCGCGCGCACCAGCGGTTAAACTATCTTGGTTGTTAGGTACTGGGGCACCTGAAACAGTGGTGAGTTTTGGTTTGTTGCTCATAGTGTTACCCTCGTTTTTGTAGTGGATAACTCAACCCTAAACCATAAACTCAGAGAGCAACAACCAATAAAACCAATCCCAACAATAGCTATTAAGAATGTTTTAATGCAAATCAATACCCAAAAACTATACCGCCCCTGTCACCTATTTAGGACACTCCATGAGCCAGCACTTTAATTTTCAGCACAGCTATCAAACCCTGCCCGCGGAAATGTTTGCCGCCGTAGCACCCGCACGAGCAGCACAACCAGAGCTTGTGTTTTATAACCATACGCTGGCTGAGCAGCTGGGAATAAGCCCGCTGGACAACTCCTTAGCCGCCCTTTATCTCAGTGGCAAACAGCTACCTGCCAACGCGCAACCTATTGCACAAGCGTATGCAGGTCATCAGTTTGGTCATGCCACCATGTTGGGCGATGGGCGTGCTATTTTGCTCGGGGAACAAATTACACCAGCAGGGAACGTGGTGGATATACAGCTAAAAGGCGCAGGCCCCACCCCCTTCTCACGCCGTGGTGATGGGCGCGCTACCCTTGGCTCTGTGCTCAGGGAATACTTCATCAGCGAAGCTATGGCTGCCCTTGGTGTGCCCACGTCACGCAGTTTAGCGGTGGTGGCCACGGGCGAGGTCGTGCGCCGGCCGCAACCCCACCCAGGGGCTGTGCTCACGCGCGTGGCGTCTTCCCATTTACGTGTTGGCACCTTTCAATATGCCGCTTGGCACCCCAATAAAAAATTATTGCCCGCCTTGGTGAATTACGCCATCAAGCGCCATTATCCTACCGCAGCGCAAGCAGAAAACCCCGCCTTGGCGCTGCTTGAAGCGGTGATGGAACAACAGATTAGGTTAATAGTGCACTGGCTAAGGGTGGGTTTTATCCATGGCGTAATGAACACCGATAACAGCACCATTAGCGGCGAAACGCTCGATTACGGCCCTTGTGCTTTTATGGATACATATCATCCGAACACGGTGTTTAGCTCCATCGACCACCAGGGCCGCTATGCCTTCGGTCAGCAAGCGGCCATTGCCCAGTGGAACTTAGAACGTCTTGCCGAAGCACTGCTCACAGACATTCACCCACAGGAGAACACCGCCATCCAGCTGGCTTCTGCCGTGTTAGATAACTTTACACCGCGCTTTACTCAACAATGGGTAGATATGATGCATGCCAAACTTGGCTTGATGGAAACCGCCAACGAGCTAGTGGACGACTGGCTCACCTTGCTGCAAAACCAAGCCATGGATTACACCAATGCCCACCGCGCGCTGATGCGGGCCGAATTACCGCAGGAGGAGGCCTACCACACAGAGGCATTTACAAAGTGGTGGCAACGCTGGCGCCCATTGCACGATGCTGGCGGGCAAGCTGCCAAGGAACTAATGCAAGCGGCAAACCCTGCCATCATTCCGCGCAACCACCAGGTTAACCAAGCCCTTAATGCCGCTGAGGCAGGTGAATTAACTGCTTTCTCCGCACTTCATCAGGCGCTTAAAACGCCCTATCAGGCGCGCGACTTAGGCGATCCTTTCACCCAAGTCGCAGAAGCTCATGAACGAGTCACACAAACTTTTTGTGGGACTTAGCTAGCCAACCGCAACCTCTTGAGTTGGTTAGAGTCTTTTGTAACTCAAAATAAAAGACTCAGTTTATTGACTGTTTTTGCCACAAATACTTATGGGCGGCTCTTGCCTACTCATCACGAAGCATATAAAGTTTTCAGGTTTATTATTTAGCTATGCGCGTTTGCGTTTCAAGCGCTTCTTGCAAGCAATTATTCCCTCGAAGAAAACAACGCAGAGATATTCGTGGCCAAAGAGATTTGATGTTGCTACTGCTTTGGCTGTTGCTTAAACAAACCATAAGGTGACTAACCATGTCTACATCGTCAACCGAGCACTTGCCTTCTTATTTAAATCCTAACGACCCTGGCCCTTGGGCTGTTTTCTTAGAGCAGGTGGATCGTGTGACGCCTTACCTTGGTGAGTATGCACAATGGGTGGATACCCTCAAACACCCAGAACGCACCCTAATTGTGAATATCCCTGTCAAAATGGACGATGGTCGTATCGAGCATTTCGAAGGGTACCGTGTGCAGCACAATCTTAGCTGTGGCCCAGGTAAAGGCGGCGTGCGCTTTCACCAAGAAGTCAGCCTTTCTGAAACCATGGCGCTTTCTGCATGGATGTCGATTAAAACAGCTGTGGTGGGCATTCCCTACGGTGGCGCCAAAGGCGGCGTACGTATTGACCCACGCAACTACTCTGCCGCTGAAATGGAGCGCATTACCCGCCGCTATATGGAAGAAATCAGCAAGGTTATAGGCGTCAAACAGGATATTCCCGGCCCCGACGTCAATGCTAGCGCACAAACCATGGCATGGATGATGGATAGCTACTCTAAAAAAGTAGGCGAATACTCTCCAGGCATTGTAACCGGCAAACCCATCGAGCTTGGCGGTAGCTTAGGCCGTGCAGAATCCACAGGACGCGGGGTTTTTACCATTGCCACAGAAGCAGCGCGTGATGCCAATATTGCCATAGAAGGTGCACGAGTTTGCGTTCAAGGCTTTGGTAACGTGGGCGGTATTGCTGGTAAGTTATTACATGAAGCGGGCGCAAAGGTTATCGCGGTTCAGGACCATACTGGCACTATTTTCAATGCGGACGGGCTCGATGTGCCGGCCGTACTAGCACAAGTAAAAGCCACTGGCGGCGTTGCAGGCTCTGCCAATTGCGACACCATTGAAAACAGTGAGTTTTGGCGCCTAGAGTGTGAAATTTTAATCCCTGCTGCGCTAGCTGGCCAAATTCACAAAGACAATGCGGAACACATTAATGCCAAGCTAATCGTTGAAGGCGCTAATGGCCCTACCACGCCCGCAGCTGACGACATCCTTAAAAAACGCAATGTTCGCGTTGTGCCTGATGTGCTCGCTAACGCTGGCGGTGTTACCGTAAGCTACTTCGAATGGGTGCAAAACTTATCAAGCTTCTATTGGAGTGTAGAAGAAGTTAACCAACGCCTCGATGATATTATGCGCGCAGCCTACGCTAACTTGTCTGCCACGGCTGAAGAGCATCAAGTAAGCCTGCGCACCGCTGCCTTTATTGCTGCGTGTGAACGCATCCTTAAAGCCAACCAACTACTTGGTGCTTAGTGGCTGCTTCCTAGAAGCCTGCTTAGCATCAAGCTTTGCAGGCTAGTCTCCCAATAAAAAACCGAGCATTTAGCTCGGTTTTTTATTTAAATTCACTGAGATATTACTTCACCACGCGCAGTGCAGGCCCCTTGGTAGGTTCCGGCTCTGGATCTTGCGGATCTGGATCCTCAGGTGGCGGCACAGGCTCAAACACCATACCCTCGCCATTTTCTCTCGCAAACACTGCTAGTACTGCATTTATTGGCACAGCGATATTCATCGGCTGACCTGCAAAGCGAGCAGAAAAATACAAGCCCGTATTATCTGCCACAAAATTACCCACAGCGCCTGGAGAAATATTTAGAATAATTTGACCCTTTTCCACAAAATCCCATGGCACCTCGACGCCAGGATATTCGGCATTCACTAACACATGGCTTGTTAAGTTGTTATCACAGAGCCATTCGTAAATAGCCCGTATCAAATACGGGCGTCTTGATGTCATTGGGAGTTCGCTCATGGGTTTACCGCTTATAGTCCTTCGCGCATTTCACGCTCTTTCTCGGACAAGCTTACTTGGAAGCTTTCACGAGCAAATAAGCGTTCAGCATAATCAAGCAAAGGCTGCGCTTGTTTTGCTGGCAACTCAATACCTAGGACGGGTAAGCGCCATAAGATGGGAGCCAGAGCACAATCCACCAATGTGAAGTCCTCACTCATAAAGAATGAAAACTCTTCAAAAATAGGTGAAATGGTGATAAGGCTGTCACGCAATGATTTACGTCGTTTATTTAAATCCGCCGCCTTTTCTTTGCCTTTCATAATGGCGTCCACATGGCCACACCAGTCACGCTCAATGCGGTGGATCAACAGACGGCTTTTGCCTCTTTCAACTGGGTAGACAGGTAGCAAGGGTGGGTGCGGGAAACGCTCATCCAAATACTCTGTGATCACATTAGGTTCGTAAAGCGTCAGCTCACGATCCACGAGTGTGGGCACTTCGTTGTAAGGGTTAAGTGACGTTAGATCCTCGGGCACATTGCCTTCTTCCACGTCAACGATATCCACTGTCACACCTTTTTCCGCCAAAACGATACGTATACGATGGCAGTAGTGATCCGTGGGGTTTGAATAAAAAATCATTGAAGAACGTTTTGCTGCAAGAGCCACTTGTGCGCCTCCAAAGGCTAAGAATTAAATACAAAGAGGCAGTTACTTTTCAGCAACTGCCCCGTAAGCACTGGCCGTTACAAGGTTTTATTTAACGTCTTTCCAGTACTCGCGCTTCAACAGATATGCTGGAATTAGCAAAATGAGCAAGAAGAATAGCACACCAAAGCCAATTTTTCTGCGTGTTTCCTGAATTGGCTCCGCGGTGTATACCAAGAAGTTAGTTAAATCTAACATAGCTTCTCTAAACTTCTCATCACCAAGCTCTTCTTCCAAATCGGCCAACACATGAGGCATTCCCACTAGTGGGAAAATCTTATTGTTGTAACCATAAGGGCGCGAAGCATCCTCATAGAAACCGATAAGGTAGGAATACAGCCAGTCTGGTGAGCGCAAACGTGCCACCATGGTGAGGTCTGGCGGAGTAGCACCAAACCACTCAGCAGCATCTTTCTTATCCATGGCATTTTGCATGGTGTCACCGATGCGATCGGAAACAAAGTTCAGGTTCTCAAGAACAATATCTTCAGGGATACCCAAATCTTCACCCAAGCGGCCATAGCGCTGATATTGCAGGGAGTGACACCCCATGCAGTAGTTTACAAACAGTTTGGCACCACGCTGCTTGGACACCTTGTCATAAATGTTGACGTTAGCTTTCACTAGCGGGTCTTCTAACACGCCCGCGGTCTCTGTGTCAGCAACGCTAACAGAGGCTAGCAAAGCTGTTATAGCACCCAATAAAATTAATGCGAACTGTCTCATGCCTTACCTCCTGTTACGCGGGTGGGCACGGGCTTGGATTTCTCGAAGCGGTGGCCAAAGGGTAAAAACACCAAGAAGTAGATGAAGTAATAGAAGGTACCAATTTGTGCCCAAGTGGTGAAACTCAAGCCCAAGAAGCTATTATCCGCGGGCTGAGTACCCAAGTAACCCAAGGCCAAGAAGAAGATAGCAAACAACCATAAGGTGATTTTGCTAAATAATCCTTTGTAGCGAATGGATTTAACAGGGTGACGATCCAACCAAGGCAATACAAATAGCACTGCAATACCACCGCCCATAATGATCATGCCCCACGTCTTAGCATTAAAAATAAAGCTAAAGGTGGTAGCACGTAGCATGGCGTAGTAAGGACCGTAATACCAAACCGGCGCAATGTGATCAGGAGTTACCAGGGGGTTGGCAGGCTCAAAGTTCGGCTTTTCTAAGAAGTAGCCGCCCATATCTGGGAAGAAGAATACCACCAACGCAAATACCATTAAGAAGATAACCACACCCACTAAATCTTTTACTGTGTAGTAAGGGTGGAAAGGAATACCATCTTTAGGAATGCCATTTTCATCGAGGTTTTCTTTGATCTCAACGCCGTCGGGGTTGTTTGAACCCACTTCGTGCAACGCTAAAATGTGTAGCACCACGAGCGCTACCAAAACCAACGGAATAGCCACCACGTGCAACGCGAAGAACTTGTTTACAGTGGCATCAGATAACAAGTAATCACCACGCACCCAAGTGGTTAGGGCTTCGCCCATAGCAGCTGCTTTATCGCCATCCACAAAAGGAATCACCTGGAAAGGGATTGCTTCAGCAAGAGAAATAATTACCTGTGCACCCCAGTAGGACATGTTACCCCAAGGCAATACATAGCCGAGGAAACCTTCCGCCATCAGAGCCAAGTAAATCAGCATACCGCAGATCCACACTAACTCTCTGGGTGGCTTATAGGAGCCATACATCAAGCCGCGGAACATGTGCAAATACACCACAGCAAAGAAGGCAGAAGCACCCACCGCATGCATATAGCGGATGAGCCAGCCAAACTGCACGTCGCGCATGATGTACTCAACAGATGCAAACGCATCTGTGGGGGAATAGAACATGGTTAACCAGATGCCTGTTACTAGCTGGTTAACAAGCACTATCATGGACAATACGCCAAAGTAATACCAAAAGTTAAAGTTTTTGGGGGCGTAGTATTCAGACATATGGGTTTTAAAAGCATCTACTACGGGTAAACGCGCATCAACCCAATCAATCGACCCTTTCAGCAATCGTTGTATCATGCTGTCTCTCCTTCTTCAGAGCCGACGATGATAACGTGATCGTTTAAATACGAATGCGGCGGCACCACCAAGTTAGTGGGCGCAGGCACACTGCGATACACTCGGCCGGCGAAATCAAACATAGAACCGTGGCACGGGCAGAAGAAACCGCCATGTTCTAGCTGTACGGTTGCTTCAGTTTGCAGTGTTGGCGAACAACCTAAGTGGGTACAAGTACCAATTAGCACCAGAATTTCGGGCTTAATAGAGCGATACTCATTTTGTGCATACTCAGGCTGCTGACTGCTAACTGCAGATTCAGGGTCGCTTAGCACTCCCTTCTCAGCCAGCTTGTTTAGGCCTTCGAGCATATCTTTGTTACGACGAACCACCCAAATGGGTTGGCCACGCCATTCGCGCACAACACGCTGACCCGCTTCTAATTTACTTATATCAATTTGCACCGGCGCGCCTGCGTTTTCAGCGCGAGCACTCGGTTGCCAAGATTTAACAAAAGGAACAGCGGCACCCACTACTCCCACAGCGCCGACTGCTGAAGTCAGGCCTACAAGAAAGGTGCGCCGGCCTTTGTTAATGCCGTCATTACTCATTGATCAGATCTCCCCTGGATCCCATAAAGGGCAGTGGTTTAGGCAACGCTGCAAACCCACAGCGTCTTAAGCAGAACAAGGTGGGTGAATTGTAGTGAATTCACCTATTCCTTACAAGCGAAAGCCAGCAGAAACACGGCCTCAATCAAATTCTGCTTATACAAAAAAGCCCAGCATGGCTGGGCTTTTAAGTCGTTCTGCGCAAAACAGATTAACGCTTGGAGAACTGAGGACGCTTACGCGCTTTCTTCAAGCCCACTTTCTTACGCTCAACGGCACGTGCATCACGGGTAACAAAACCAGCACTGCGTAGTGGTTCGCGCAATGTCTCATCATACTCCATGAGCGCGCGAGTAATGCCGTGACGAATCGCGCCTGCTTGGCCGCTATTTCCGCCGCCAGCAACAGTAACATAAACATCAAAACTATCTGTACGCTCAAGCAGCTCTAAAGGCTGACGTACGATCATGCGTGACGTTTCACGACCGAAATACTCTTCGATACCACGACCATTAATCGTGATATTACCACTACCAGGACGTAGAAAAACTCTTGCTGTAGAGCGCTTACGACGTCCTGTGCCATAACTTGTGGATGCAGTTGCCATCAATAACCCCTTAAATATCTAATGCTTGCGGCTGCTGAGCCGAATGCGGATGCTCGCTACCCGCATACACTTTAAGCTTGCCTAGCATGGCACGGCCAAGTGGGTTGCGCGGCATCATGCCCTTTACAGCCAACTCAATAGCACGCTGCGGCTGCTTTTCAATCAGCATTTGAAAATTGGTTGTCTTTAAGCCACCAGGAAAACCTGAATGACGGTAGTAAATTTTATCGCTCGCCTTGTTACCAGTGACATGCACTTTTTCGGCATTTACAACAACAATATAATCACCGGTATCAACGTGAGGCGTATACTCTGGCTTGTGTTTGCCACGTAAACGGGTGGCAATCTCGCTAGCCAAACGACCTAAGGTTTTGCCTGTGGCGTCTACCACATACCAGTCGCGCTGTACGCTATCCGGTTTTGCGCTGAAGGTTTTCATGTAATTCGTTCCTAAAATCAGGTGTTTACGGGCTTTTAAGCCATCTACACGGCCTCAAAACTGGCGACGCCGAGTACAGAAAGCGCGGATTTTACCTAAGTTAAGCTCATAACACAAGCTACAAAAACACACTCAGCCAACTATTGGCTCAGTGTCTCACTGGCAGTTTTCGTTCAACGGAATTTCAGGAAGTACCTTGCTGTTTTTAACAGTATAGGCCAGCTGCCAATCACAAAAATTCCGACCTCGTTCTTAGGCGGCTGATGCTACCACAAGCCAAATGGGATTTCACCTTTTGCTACGCCCTTTTCTGTCTTTAAGTTTACAGCACTATTCCCTCGCGGCGTCACTTAAGGTTGCCTCGCCGGCCAAGTGCTCTTACAGTTGGTTTTCTCAATCTAGCCAAAACTAATGAGGTTATCGTGCAATATCGTCAACTCGGCCACTCTTCTTTAAAAGTTAGCGCCATCGGTCTTGGCACCATGACTTGGGGCAAACAAAACACACAAGCTCAAGGGTTTGAACAAATGGACGTTGCCCTAGCCCATGGTGTGAACTTATTTGACACTGCAGAAATGTACCCTGTCCCAGCGGAGGCTGATACCTGCCATGAAACCGAGCGCATTATTGGTAATTGGTTTGCACAGCATGGCAAACGCGACCAAGTCATTCTCGCCACCAAAGCTGCTGGCCCTGGCCGCCACATGCAACACATTCGCCAGGGGCCAAAGCTGAACCGTGAACACTTAACCGCTGCGCTAGAAGGCAGCTTAACACGCTTACAAACTGAGGTAATCGACTTATACCAGATTCACTGGCCAGCCCGCAGCGCAAACTATTTCGGCAGACTAAACTACACCGTCAATCATGACGAAACTTTACAACAAACGGAAGATGGTCTTCGTGAAATATTAACCACACTGCACGATTTTATAAAGGCGGGAAAAATCCGTTACTATGGCGTTTCCAACGAAACCCCCTGGGGCCTAATGACTTATTTACGCCTGGCCAACGAGCTTGGCATGCCAGCCCCCGTGTCTATTCAAAACCCATATTCTTTGCTTAACCGTAGCTTCGAAGTCGGGCTTGCGGAAATATGCCATCGTGAAAATATCGGCTTACTCGCCTACTCCCCACTTGCATTTGGCATGCTCACAGGGAAGTACCACCAAGAGGCAACACCAGAAGATGCGCGCCTAACATTATTTCCCAACTACCAGCGCTATACTGGCGAAGCCGCCAAACAGGCCACTGCCCTATATATTGAAGCGGCTCAAAAATACGGCCACAGCCCCACCGAACAAGCATTGCAATTCGTCACCCAACAACCTTTTGTGGCGAGCAATCTAGTCGGCGCAACCACCATCGAGCAGCTTCAAGAAAACATCAACAGCATCAACAAACCGCTAAGTGCAGAACAGCTCGAAGAACTTGAGCTTATTTTTAAGCGCTACCCGAATCCAGCCCCTTAATTTACCACACAACCAACAACCACAAAAAAGCCCAGCTTGCTTACGCTTGCTGGGCTTTTAAGTTAGCTAGCTCTTAGCCGAGCTTAGCTAGCTCTTCGTCACGCAAGGAACGACGCAAAATCTTACCTACGTTAGTAGTGGGCAACTCTTCGCGGAATTCCACAGCACGAGGTACTTTATAGCCGGTGACATTATCACGCATATGCTTGATAACCTGCTCCTCGGTAAGACTTGCACCTTCAGCTAAGGCAACGAACATTTTAATAGTTTCACCGGTGCGCTCATCGGGAATACCAATAGCAGCACACTGCGCCACCTCTGGCAACTGCGACAACACATCCTCAAGCTCATTGGGGTATACATTGAAGCCCGACACCACAATCATGTCTTTCTTGCGATCAACAATACGCAAATAGCCATCTTCTTGAATCAACGCCACATCACCCGTATGTAGCCACCCCTCTTTATCGATTGTGTCAGCGGTATCATCAGGGCGTTGCCAGTAACCTTTCATTACTTGAGGCCCTTTAACACACAGCTCGCCTGGCTCGCCAAGAGGCACTTCTTTGCCTTCTTCGTCTACAATTTTACAAGTAGTAGAAGGCACTGGAATCCCAATAGTACCAAGCTGAATATTTTGGATGGGGTTAACTGACACCACAGGGCTGGTCTCTGTCATGCCGTAACCTTCACAAATCGGGCTACCCGTTACCTCTTCCCAACGCTCAGCCACAGCTTTTTGCAACGCCATACCACCAGAAAGAGTCAACTTTAGGTGAGACCAATCCAAAGCGCGGAAATCAGCGTTGTTACACAGCGCCACGAACAAGGTGTTTAGACCAACAAAAGCAGTAATCTTTTCGCCGGCGAGGTCTTTAATCATGGACGGCAAATCACGTGGGTTGGTAATCAGCAAGTTACGGTTACCAGTGATCATCATCACCATACAGTGCACAGTAAAAGCATAGATATGATACAGAGGCAGCGGCGCAACAATGGTTTCCTCACCTTCATCTAGGTTAGCACCCATCACTTCTTTACACTGCAACATATTAGCCACTAGGTTACGGTGCGTTAGCATGGCGCCTTTAGCTACACCCGTAGTACCGCCCGTATACTGCAATACAGCAATATCCTCTGCGCTGGGTTGTGCCTCTTTAACCTGACCGCCTTTACCCAACGACATGGCCTTAGTGAATTTAACGGCCGTGGGAATATGATAAGCAGGCACCATTTTCTTAACGTATTTCACCACCGCATTCACGATGCAACGCTTAAGCGGCGGCAACATATCACCCACTTCGGTGATAATAACGGTCTCGATTTGAGTTTTAGGCAACACTTCTTCTGCTAAAGAGGCCATGTTAGCCAAACAAACTAATGCTTTAGCACCCGAATCATTAAACTGGTGCTCCATTTCACGGGTGGTATACAAAGGGTTAGTATTAACCACTACCAAACCCGCACGCATAGCTCCAAACACCACTACGGGATACTGCAACACGTTAGGCATTTGCACCGCAATACGGTCGCCAGGTTGTAAATTGGTATGGCTCTGCAAATAAGCGGCAAACTGGCCAGAAAGTTCATACAGCTCACCATAAGTAATGGTTTTGCCTAGATTGGTGAAAGCTGGGTTGTTCGCAAACCGTTCGCAGGACTCCTTAAGTACCGCCAACACATTAGGGTAAGCATCTGGGTTAATCTCTGTTGCCATTCCTTCGGGATACTTATCCGTCCAAAAATTATCACTCATGGGGGGAGCCCTCTCATACTCTCGTTATTATCTGTTAGCAAACTATCGAAGGACAGTTCTTATTATTCACAAAATAAATCATTGTTTACAAAGAATGCTGCGGCACTGACCAAAGCCGTTTAGCATGACCAAACAACAGCAGCGCTAAGCTTAGCAAGCTATGCGCAGAGCTTACAATGGTCTACGGCGTTTTCAGTGCCTTATCAACAAAAAAACCGGAGCATAGTAAAGCAGAACTACAAAACACTTGACAAGCAAAACCATCTCATAGAGAATTCGCGCTCACTTGTATTGGCTACGTAGCTCAGCTGGTCAGAGCGCAGCACTCATAATGCTGAGGTCGGTGGTTCGAGCCCACCCGTAGCTACCAACAAGACAATTAAAGCCCCTGAACTTTCAAGGGCTTTTTTATTGCTTAAATTAAACGTAGCCGCGGGTTCTCTCATCAGTCCTTATGCGGTTTGCTATCTGGATGACTTCCTCCAATGGGAAAATGGTGCACATTGCTCACCACAGGCCCCAAATCAATAATTTTTGCCACTCCCTTTTTATTAACCTCGTCAATGCGCACCATGGCATGAAGCGGAATAAAAGAGCGTATCACCTCTGCAAACTCTGTTTTAAGGCGCTCTTCTGCCTCATCTTGCACCAGTTGCTGCTCATCAAACACCAGGGCCGCCACTTCTATAAAGCCCTGAAGGGCGCTTTGCCGTATATCTTTTGCATAAATTTCATACAAATGTCCGTGGTTTAGAAAAATCACCTTATAGATGGTGCCCTTTGTATCCATTTGGCTTTCCTCACACTAATAACACTCTTTATTTGCTCTTCCTCACTCTACGAATAGTGGACAGCCGCATTCATTCTAGCTACTGTACCGTTTCGCGGATTTACTCATACTTAACTCAAGGATGAACTCCGCATGCTACCAATATAAGAAACAAATATTTGCTCATTAGGCTTTTTCCTGACTTCAACAGGAATGTTAATTTTGGTGACTCACCAAACAATGCATGTTTCTTGATAACTGGCTATTTAAGCCCTTTTATTATTTTGACTTAAGGTTGTATTACTTCTCATGCAAGCAACAGTAACTTTACCCAAACCATTAATGGCCGTTTATGCCATTTTCGCCTTTTTATTTGCAGCTCTTGGCATAGGCTTTATTGTTAACCCAAGCCTACTCCTAGCAAGCCTGGAGCCATCCGTAGCCACACTACAAGCTGGCTTTGGTTTTTTACTCGCAGCCTTCCTAAATATTTTCTGCCTTTTCCCATCCCCCTTGCGCTCGCGCTTACACACTCTCTTGCTCCTCTTTTTAGCAGCTTCCACCGTAGCGCACGTTATTCATGGCGGCAGTCCTTTGTTGGTTCTAGCCATTTTTATTTATGCTCTACCTCTGCTGCCTTGGGCGAAACTTGCTGAGCGTGCCATTAAGCAAGACAAAGCACCGAAAAAGCCACGCCCCGCACGTACGCCACGCACCAAGGCCGGCAAAAATGTTGATCGCTCTAGCCATGAAAAGGGTGAAGTTAAATGGTTTAACCCCAATAAAGGCTTTGGTTTTATACTTGCCGAAGATGGGCGTGAAGTCTTTGTGCACTTCCGTGCCGTGGATAACGGTGGCAGGCGTAGCTTGCAGCAAGGCGTGAAAGTCAGCTTTACCGTCCGCACCACAGAGCGTGGCGAACAAGCTGAGCAAGTGTTCATTCATAGGTAACAAATACCTCTTAGGCGGCTGCAAGGTGCTAGGCAGCCGCCTATTTTTGTATTATTGTGAACCTCTTCAAATTATTCGAATAATTTAAAACACTAGCACAACGAGTCAAAGCACAATGTTGGCGTACAGACACTCTGCGATACACCTTGCTTGTTATCTACTGGCACTTTTATTTGTCTGGCCAAGCTCGGCAATTGCAGAAAACACCGAACCTGCCTGGGAACTCATCGCGGATCGCAACGAGATTATCGTACACAGAAAACTCGATCCTGCTTCTGGCTTGGCCTCCTTTCGTGGAAACACCGTTATCCAAGAATCTGACCCTTATGCGTTAGTAGCGCTAATGAATGACTTTGAAAACTATCCACGCTGGTTACATTTTGTCAGCAAAGCCGACGAGTTAAAGCAAGAAACGCCTTTGCTTCGCTACGTGCGATTTCAAACCCTCCTGCCTTGGCCATTGAAGAACCGCGAGGCACTATTAAAAGCTACCGTTACCCAACACATTCCCACTGCGGAGGGTGAGCATGATTTTGTTGAAATCTTATTAACGAACGAGCCCGAGTACTTACCCCCAAACGCCGATTTTATTCGCTTCCCCCACATCCAAGGGATATTTAGTTTTAAATGGCTCTCCAAAGATAAAATATCCATCACCTACGAATTACAGCTAGACCCCGGCGGCTACATTCGGCCATGGTTAGCTAACATCCTACTGCGCGATGCGCCATATTTTACCCTAGAGCGTCTGCGACGACTGATCAAGTCGCCTGCCTATCACGGCCACACCTTCGACTACATACAGTTTAGCCAAGCCACCGTGGGCTTTGAGCCTGCTCTTTAAGAAGCCACCACTTTGCTGTAGCGCCACATAGATGTCGCTACAAAGGCAAAAAAGCAGTCCAAGATGACGCATTGTAACATTGCGCAATGTCATAAATAACCTATAGTTAGTGCACTGAACGTATACAGCACTGCCACTGTGCGTCATTGCTAACAAAGGTTACTTTTATGATAAAAAACTTCAATAATCGCGTTGCCGTTATCACAGGTGCCGGCTCAGGCATCGGTCGGTCGCTTGCTCTTCAAATTGCAGATAAAGGTGGCAAGCTTGCCATTTCTGACGTAAACGAGGCAGGCCTACAAGAAACCACTGCCCTGCTAAAGCAAAAAGGCGTCGAACCACATGTACAAACGCTTGATGTGGCCGATCGCAAAGCTATGCACGCTTATGCCGACGCTGTTTTCAAACACTTTGGTGAAGTGCATTTGGTATTTAATAACGCAGGCGTAGCCTTAGGCGTTACCGTTGAAGATATGGAATACGAAGATTTAGATTGGCTGATGGCTATTAACTTTGGCGGCGTGGTTTCGGGCACTAAAGCGTTTTTGCCCTACCTTCAGCAATCCGATGCGGGCCATATTATTAATATCTCAAGCCTATTCGGTTTAGTGAGTATGCCCACTCAATCAGCGTATAACGCTGCTAAATTTGCCGTGCGTGGCTTTACAGAATCCTTACGCCAAGAGCTTGAGTTAAGCAACAGCCGCGTGTCCTGCACCTGTGTTCACCCAGGTGGTATCAAAACCAACATTGCCCGTAATGCCCGTATGCGCGATGTGTCTGACATCACTGGTAGCTCCCCAGAGAAAGCCATTGCTGATTTTGAGCGCCTGTTCCGCACCACAGCAGATGAAGCGGCAGCCACCATTCTTAAAGGTGTAATCAAAAATAAGCGCCGCGTTTTAATTGGCAATGATGCCAAGGCCATTGATGCTTTACAGCGCTTACTGCCTACCTCCTACCAACGCATAGTGGTTAGCGGTCAGCGCGCGCTACGCAAGTACGCATAATATATGCGGCAAACGGGTTTTATGCTCGTTTGCCGCTTTATTGTCTTTCAAAGCCGTAAGATGTTTGTGCTTACTCTCTGCTTGAATTAGCATTAGCCATTCAGGACACTGCAGGTTCCTCCTGCTGAATGCGGTACAAGCTCAACAACCTTCCTCAGCAGCTTATCTTTCCTCACCCAAAGCACCAAGATTTTGTTTGGAATGAGGCGAACATATATCCCTGCATTATGATATTTTGGGCGAAACAGAGCCCCTTTTTACAGAAGAGTCACATGCCAAACAGCAAAAACAACTGGACGTTGGATCAATTCCAAGTTGCCCCCAAAGAAGGCAAAACCCGCTTTCACGACTTTGATCTTGAAACTAGCCTTATGCACGGCATTGCCGATGTGGGCTTTCAATATTGCACCCCCATTCAAGCGCAAGTTCTCCATCATACTCTTAAAGGCGCAGATGCCATCGGCAAAGCACAAACGGGTACAGGAAAAACCGCCGCCTTTG
>DAHVSB010000018.1 GCA_027324795.1 Alcanivoracaceae bacterium | reverse complement strand
TGCTTCCGCTTTTCCGCTAAACGCATCAGAGTCGGTGTTACCACGCTTCATGGTGTAATTTAAACCCACTTCCAAATCCCAACCTTCCTTGGGGTCTGCTGTGGCAACTGCTGGAAGCAGCAATGAAGCACAAGCAGTGGTTAACAGCACCTTACGCATAATTACCTCAACTTAATCTCTAAAAAATAAACACTGATAGCCAATCGATTAAAAGCGCCGATTATCCAAGATAAACGGCGCTAATGTAAACCAAGGTAGCTATGTTTTACAAAGCTTAGAGTTGGCCTGCTCTTAATTCTTCTGGGCTATAGGGCGAAAGCAAACCGATGGGAATATCAAATACGGTTTTGGCGCCACGCTCCCCTGCTTGGAATAAACGATGTGCTGCGCGGGCATAGGCCACAAGCACACTGCCAGTAAATTCAGGATTACTGCCTAGACGTAAGCCAAACTCCACCACTTGCTTGTTATTTTCCTCCGTTTCACCACTACGCAACACCACGCCACCATGGGGCATGGCGGAATGTTCCCGCTCAAGTTCCTCTTGGCTGATAAAGTGCACTGTGGTATCGAAGGGTTCAAAATAATGCGGCATGGTGACAATCGCTTCACGCACTGTGGCTTCGTCGGCCCCCTCTTCTAGCACCACATAGCATTCGCGCACGTGTTTTTCGCGGGTGCTAAGTTCGGGGCGCTCACCTTGGCGCACCTGCTCCACGCTGGCTTCGTTGGGCAAGGTGTACTGCACACCCGCCGCCACGCCGGGCACACGGCGTACGGCATCAGAGTGCCCTTGGCTTAAACCTTTACCCCAAAAGGTATAGGTGTCACCTTGAGGCAATACGGATTCACCAAGTACGCGGTTTAAAGAAAAGAGTCCCGGATCCCAGCCCGTGGCAATAACGCCTAAGCTATTGTTTGCCTTGGCGGCAGCATCCACAGCAGCAAAGTGTTCTGGCACTTTGGCGTGAGTATCAAAGCTATCCACCACCACAAACTGTTGTACATATTGTGGCGTTTGTTCAGGTAAGTCTGTGGCAGAACCACCGCAAAGCACTAGCACATCCACTTTATCTTGATAGGCATCAAGCTCAGATACATGCACAAAAGGGGCACTTACTTGCTGTGTAAAAGAGCTGGGGTCGCGGCGGCTAAAAATTGCCACTAACTCCATATCTTTGTTTTTTTGTATTGCTGCTTCCACACCGCGACCTAAGTTACCATAGCCTAAAATTGCCACACGGATAGGCTGGCTCATATTGCCTCCAATCTCTGCTGTTATTTAATTGAGCACACATAATAATGCCCCACCTGCCAGTGGCAAGGGGGCATTAATAAAAGCGATAGGCAATGGACTTATTTTACTTTGTTCAACGTCGTGGTAATTGCCGCCACAGCACTGCCGATATCGCTTAATTCTGCGGGTAAAATCATAGTGTTATTGGTTTGAGCTAGCTTGCCAAACTCCTTCACGTATTGCTCTGCCACACGTAAAGACACCGCTTCTTTGCCGCCTTCTTGGTTGATGGCCTGAGCTACACGCTCTAGCCCACGCGCGGTGGCATCAGCAATGAGTAGAATTTCGCGGGCACGACCTTCTGCTTCATTAATTTGGCGCATTTTCTCAGCTTCAGAGTGATTAATAACCTCTTGACGAGCACCCTCAGATACATTGATTTTCGCTTGGCGCTCCCCTTCAGACTCAGCCACAACAGCGCGGCGCTCACGCTCAGCACGCATTTGCTTTTCTAGGGCATCTTGAATGGTGGCAGGCAATTCGATATCGGCAATTTCATAGCGCATTACTTTAACGCCCCATGGTTGTGCCGCCTCATCTAACGCTTGTACCACTTGTTGGTTAATGCTGTCGCGTTCTTCAAAGGTTTTATCTAACTCGATTTTACCAATCACTGAACGCAAGGTGGTTTGCGCAAGCTGGGTTGCAGCGTAGCGATAGTCATTGATGCCATAGCTTGCCGCATGGGCATCCATTACCTGCAAGTAAACTACACCGTCTACCGCCACCTGAATGTTATCTTTGGTAACGCACATTTGCCGCGGCACATCAATAACTTCTTCCTTTAAGGTGTGGCGATAAGCCACTTTATCAATAAAGGGAATTAAAATATGAAAACCTGCTTCTAAGGTTTTAGAATATTTACCTAAACGCTCCACCACGTAAGCACTGCGCTGAGGTACCACGCGAGCTGTTTTGGCGATGGCCACCACCGCAAAAACCACTAATAAAAATGTAAACGTAATACCAAACTCCATTTGCTTCTCCTATGAATGTGCCACTAGGGCTTTTTGTTACTGACGGTTAAGGTAATGCTAGTATGATCCACAATCCAAGCAGAGTCATTAACTGCAAGGGCGTCCTCGCTGTAGGCATCCCAACGCGCACCGCGAAAGAACACCACACCTTTGCCATTTTCAAAGGCTTTAACAACCTCTACCCGCTGCCCAATTAAATCTGATTGAGCTTGCGAATGGGAGGCTGCCACTTCGCCTTTAAGTGCACTTTTGAAACGGCGACGAGTGAGAAACAACAGTGCAAGGCTTACCACAGCAAAGCAGAGTAGCTGCCACGGCAATGTGGTTAATAAGCCAAGCCAGGTTAAGGTACCCACTACCAAGGCGCCGAGACCAAAAAACACCACCACAAAGCTCATCATTAGTACTTCGGAAATGATAAGCAGCATGCCGAAAATCAACCAAAATCCATAACTCTCAAAGAGCATTTCCCTCTCCTTAATAAGACGGACGGCGCCAGGTTAGCGGCGATAAGGGTTACGTCTTGGTGTACGCGGTGAGCGTTTAGCCCCATGACGCTGAGCGCGCAAACGGGCGCGTCCATATAAGCCAGTGTATTGTTTAGATTTAAGCTCAACACTACTAGCAATGCGCTCCACTTCTTCAGGCTCAAGCTCCATCCAACGACCCAAGCGTAATTGCGGTGGCAGCTTAATATCGCCAAAACGAATACGAATCAACCGCGATACCTCAAAACCTTGGGAAGCAAACAAGCGCCGAACTTCGCGGTATTTTCCACCGAGTAAAGTCACCTTGTACCACTGGTTGGCTGACTCTTCGCCACCGCCTGCTTCGTCTAGCGTGGCAAATTTAGAGATACCGTCTTCTAGCTCAACGCCTGTGACTAGTGTCTTTTTTTGTTCATCCGTAAGTACGCCTAAAATACGTACGGCATACTCTCGCACAAATTCGTTTGAGGGATGCATCAAGCGGTGAGCTAACTCGCCATCTGTGGTGAATAACAACAACCCCGAGGTGTTAATATCCAAACGGCCCACCAATACCCAGCGCATATTGCGCAGGCGCGGCAAGTTATCAAACACAGTGGGACGACCTTGAGGGTCATTCCGTGAACATACTTCACCCGCGGGTTTGTGATACATAATAATTCGACGTGCCACTTCTGCTTCCTTAACGGTTCTTATTATTTTGCCATCCACTCGGATTAAGTCATCGTCACCGACTCTATCTCCTAATGTGGCCACAGCGCCATTAACCGATACTCGGCCAGCGCTGATCCATTTTTCAATTTCACGGCGCGAACCCATGCCCACGCGCGCTAATACTTTTTGTAACTTCTCTGTCATTTTAAGGCTCCAGCGGTGAGCTTTCACTCCTCGCTTCAACATCTTCTTGTTCAAAAGACTGGCCAGCTTTAAAGCGCTGATCAAACTCTGCAAGTACTGAGTCAACCGCTTCCATATCGAACTCATCTAGGGAATCTAGAGGTTCTTCTTGCTCTGCTATGTTAACTTGAATTGCGGTGTCCTGTTGAGCGTTATTTTCATTTTCAGCGGATAAGGCTTGTTCTTGGCCCTCTTTCTTTCGCTCTTCCTCAAGGGTTATTGACTGCAATTCCGCAAGAGTTGGCAACTCATCCAAGCTTGCCAAGTTAAAATAAGCCAAAAACTCATTGGTGGTGGCATATAAAGCAGGACGACCAGGCACTTCCTTATGTCCCACCACACGCACCCAACCACGCTCCACCAGAGTACGAACGATTTGGCTGCTAACGGCAACACCGCGTATATCTTCGATTTCACCGCGGGTAATGGGCTGCCGATAGGCCATTAACGCTAAGGTCTCTAATACGGCACGGCTGAGCCTAGGTGGCTTCTCCTCCCAGAGTTTTTGTACCCATGGTGCAAAAGCAGGACGTGTTTGAAATCGATAGCCGGTTGCGAGAGACACTAGCTCAATGCCGCTATTGAGATATTTCGTTGTTAAGGCCTCTAGGGCAGTATTAATGGACTTTGTCGTGGGTTGGGCTGTGTCTTCGAACAAGGCTTGCAATTGCTCTGGGGTCAATGGCTTGTCCGCCGCAAACAGTGCCGCCTCTATGATTTGCTGCAGCTTTGAGTCACCCATGGATACTATCACCTTCTACGCTCATTGCTTCTTCCATTCTTGTGCGCACATGGATGGGCGCAGCAAACTCACTTTGCACCAACTCAATCAACTGATTTTTTACCAGCTCCATAATCGCTAAAAAGGTAACAACCACCCCTGAGCGCCCTTCTTCCACCGTGAAAAGCGCCACAAAGGGAACAAACTGCTGGTGTTGAAGCTGTGCTAATACCTTAGACATACGCTCACGAGTGGACAAAGGTTCGCGGCTTACCTGGTGACTTTCAAACAGTTCTGCACGCTGCAATAAACCTCTGAATGCCGCCAGCAATTCCTCTAGCGTGGATTCAGCCAGCAAAATGCTATTTTGCTCTTTCACCGTGTGTACTTCGGCGGCAAAAGTATCACGCTCTTGGCGTGGCAAGGCATCAAGGTCTTCTGCAGCTTGTTTAAATTGCTCGTATTCTTGCAGTCGCCGAATAAGTTCCGCGCGCGGATCCAAACCGTCTTCTTCATCTTCTTTTGCCGGACGTGGCAGCAAGCTGCGAGACTTAATTTCTCCAAGCCAAGCCGCCATCACCAAATATTCTGCTGCTAACTCAAAATTAGCGGCTTCCATCATATCGATGTACGCCATGTATTGAGTGGTGATTTCTGACACAGAAATAGTGAGAATGTCGAGGTTTTGCTTTCGAATTAAATACAGCAATAAATCCAAAGGGCCCTCAAAGGATTCGAGAATCACTTCAAGGGCATCGGGTGGAATATACAAATCCTGCGGCAATTCCGTGATTGCCTCACCATAGAGCAAGCCCAATGGGATTTGTTGTGGTTGCGACTCGCTCACGGTACTTTCCATAGTAGGCAACTCGGGATTAACGGTAGCTTAACCCCATGGCAGAACGCACTTCTTTTAATGTGGCGCGCGCTCTTTCACGGGCAGTATCATTGCCTTCAGCAATAATGCTACGCACTAAGTCTGGGTTGCGTTCGTGCTCTTCAGCACGTTTACGAATTGGCTCAAGCTCTTCTTGCACCGCCTCTACAATGGGCTTCTTGCAATCTAAACAGCCAATACCGCCACTTGTGCACCCTTCATATACCCAAGCTTTGGTTTCCTCTTCGGAATACACTTTGTGCAGTTCCCACACTGGGCATTTTTCTGGGGTGCCAGGGTCATTACGACGCACGCGTGCAGGGTCAGTGGGCATACTACGGATTTTGCGTTCTACCTCTGCAGGCTCTTCGCGCATACTGATGTAGTTGCCATAGGATTTTGACATTTTCTGCCCATCTAAACCTGGCATGCGCGAAGCAGGGGTAAGCAAGGATTGCGGCTCAGGCAAAATAACCTTGCCACCGCCCTCTAAATCACCAAGCAAGCGTTCTCTGTCACCAAGCGTGATATTTTGCTGGTCCATCACTAAAGCTTTGGCAGTCTCAAGGGCCGTATGGTCGCCCTGCTCCTGGTATTTACGGCGCAAATCTTGATAAATGCGGCTCGCTTTTTTACCCATTTTGCGCACCGCCACTGCGACAGCTTCCTCAAAGCCAGGCTCGCGACCATAAAGATGGTTAAAGCGTCGCGCCACCTCACGGGTGATTTCCACGTGAGCCACTTGGTCGGCTCCAACGGGTACCAATCCTGCACGGTAAACTAAAATATCTGCTGCCTGTAACAAGGGATAGCCTAAAAAACCGTAAGTGGCTAAATCTTTTTCTTTTAGCTTATCCTGCTGATCCTTGTAGGTGGGCACACGCTCCAACCAGCCTAAGGGTGTAATCATGGAAAGTAGCAAGTGCAATTCCGCATGTTCAGGCACTTGTGATTGCACAAAAATGGTAGCAGCTGAAGGGCTGACCCCTGCTGCTAGCCAATCAATCACCATATCCCACACATTATTTTCGATCGTTTGTGGGTTTTCATACTCAGTGGTTAGGGCATGCCAATCTGCCACAAAAAACTGGCACTCATATTCATGCTGCAGCTTTACCCAGTTTTTTAACACACCGTGATAGTGGCCTAAATGTAAATGCCCTGTGGGGCGCATACCTGATAAAACACGCTGAGAAGATACCGTGGCGCTCAAAACCGACTCCATTTACTGGTTATAAAATATAAAAATAGAAGTATAGCGAATACTTTAAAGAAACACCTACCCAAGTGACTCAATAAATCTCATCAAGGGGCCCCGCGCCCTTACGCAAGATTTCAGGACCGTTACCATCTGCCAATGAAATAACAGAAGTTTCTTCTAATCCGCCAAAACCGCCATCAATGATTAAATCCACTTGATGCTCCAGCATATTGGCAATATCTATTGGGTCTGAGAGCGGATACTCATCGCCCGGCAACAGTAAAGTGGATGTCATCAACGGCTCGCCATATTCAGCCAATAAGGCTTGGCAGATAGCGTTATCTGGTACACGAATGCCTATTGTACGCTTTTTAGGATGCATCAGGCGCCGCGGCACTTCGGTGGTGCCGCGCAAAATCCAGGTGTAAGCACCAGGTGTTTGCGCTTTAAGCAAGCGGTAATCCGTGTTTGCCACTTTGGCGTAGGTGGATAGCACAGATAAGTCAGCGCACAATAAAGTGAACTCGTGCTTTTTATCTAAGCGCCGCAAGCGAATTAAACGGTCAAGAGCACTTTTCTCCCCCACCGCGCAGCCGATGGCGTAGGTGGTGTCTGTGGGATAGACGATTAAACCGCCTCGACGAATAACTTCCACCGCCTCACGAATCAAACGTGGTTGCGGGGTTTCTGGATGAATATGCAATACTTTCGACATTTTCGCCTCACTGAGTGTCTGAGAGGTTTAATAAAGAACGAACAAAAGGTACACCGGTTTTTAGAGCAGGAATTTTTCCTAAGGTTAACCATTGTTGTTGCGGGCTATGGAAGTCAGAACCTCCGGAGGCCACCAAAGGGAATTCATTTAAACAATCATAAAGCAGCTCGGATTGCGCTGGCGTTAATCTAGGAAGAGCCACCTCTAAGCCTTTGCCTCCATAAGTGCAAAACTCGCTCAACAACCGCCGTAATTTCATACGCGTAAAACGGTAGCGAGTCGGGTGTGCCAAAATAGCTACACCACCACTCTCGTTAACAATTTTGGTGGCGTCTTCGAGTGTGGCCCAAGGGGTGCTCACATACGCCGAACGCCCAACCTTAAGAAAACGATTAAAGGCATGCTCCGTGTCACGGACTTGTTTGTTTTGAACCAACCACTGGGCAAAGTGTGGCCTGCAGGGCGCTGTGCTGCCTGCAATATCGCACACCGCTTCATAAATATTTTTAAGCCCCGTGGCCCTTTCGAGCTTCTGTCCCATTTTTATCGCACGTTGTCTGCGAGCATCCTGTTGACTCATCACTAATCGGGCGAACTCAGGCGCGGCAATATCCATTCCAAGGCCTACCATGTGAAGTTCGGTGCGTTCCCATAAAACAGACAGCTCAATCCCATTAATGAGCTCAACCCCTTTTGCTTGTGCTGCAGATTTTGCTTCTTCAATGCCTGCAACAGTGTCATGGTCCGTGATGGCTAAACTTTGCACCCCATGAGTTGCTGCTAAATGCACTAACTCCGTGGGCGACAAAGCCCCATCGGATGCGGTGGTGTGGCAATGATAATCGTAAACTAAACCTTGCATAAATTGTCCTTTATAAGAGCCTCTAGGGTACTCTTATAGTGCACAGCTGGCCAATACGAACCTTGCTTAGCAACTCAGAATGGTATTAAGTAAGCACCCTTTACTCACTAAAGCCTGAATTACCGTCATGAAAGCCATACTCGATTATTTACCCGCTGTTGTATTTTTTATTGTTTACTTTGCGTTTGGTCGCGATATTTATCTCGCTACCCAAGGTATTCTCATCGCTAGTTTGTTCCAAATAGTGGTCACTTGGCTCGTATGGCGTAAATTTGAACCTTTACACTGGGCCGTGTTTCTTATCACCTTAGTGTTTGGCGGGCTCACTCTGTTTTTGCGTGACCCCATATTTATCATGTGGCGCCCCACAATAATTTATGCTGTGCTTGCGGCTGTGCTGGTGGTAGGCACCCTGCTGCAGCGCTCATTTTTGCAGCGCATGGTGGAGGCCTTAGTGGAAAAAAACTTCGACTACCAGCTCCCCTACACCCGCCAGAACTGGGTAGTACTCAACCTGCTGTGCATTGGCTACTTTATCTTTTTAGCTATACTCAATATTACAGCGGCCAAATTGCTCTCAGAAGCTGCCTGGGTGAATGTGAAAATGTTTGGCTTTACAATTCTTAACCTTATTTTTTACCCTGTGCTGCTGTTCTTCGCTTATCGTATGCTCGCCCCCGAGGCGCGCCAGGAGCTGCTAACACGCCTAAACGGCACTGATTCTACAGATTCTTCGAACAAATAATTCGCATCAAAGGAACCCAGATGTATTACGCAATTATTGCCACAGACAACCCTGATTCATTAGAGAAACGCAAAGCCAGCCGCCCCGCTCACCTTTCTAGGTTAAAAGAGCTAAACCAGCAGGGGCGCTTAATGGTGGCAGGCCCACACCCTAATGTGGATAGCCAAGAGCCTGGCGAGGCGGGATTTAGCGGCTCGCTAATTATTGCGGAGTTTGAATCCTTGCAGGCAGCAAAAGCTTGGGCCGCTCAAGACCCTTACATTGAGGCAGGTGTTTACCAAAATGTAACAGTAAAACCCTTGATTGTTGCCCTTCCCTAAGTGAGACCCATAGAGATATTTGCCATGCAACGTTCAGTACTATTCCTTTTACTTACGTTAAGTTTAGCCCCAGCCCTTGCGAACGCCGCATCGGGTTGGATTAACGATAGCTTTTATGTGCCCGTGCGCGCCGAAGCTGGAAGCGGCTACCGCATTGTTCACCGCGGCCTAAAAAGCGGTACACAAGTGGAAATTTTAAGCTGGCCCAAAGGTGCAGAATGGGCTCAGATTCGTGCTGGCAGCACCACTGGTTGGGTGGAAACTCAGTACCTTAGTCGCCAACCCACCGCTCAATTGCAACTAGACAAGGCCATTGCTGATAAGGAAGCAGCTCAGAAGAAATACGCTGATATAAAGGATGAGTTTAAGGCCGTCAGCAACGAAAGAGACGAATACAAGCAGCGGGCCGCTCAGCTTGAGGCCATGCTAAAAGAGAAAACCTCGGAATTTTCACGTTTAGAAGAAATCGCTCAGGACCCTATTCGGTTAGAAAAAGCCAACCAAGAACTCAATAAAGAACTGAGCCTAATGCGTACTGCATTACAAAAAGCAGAAGCCGAAAACTCACTGCTCAAAAATGATCAAACCTTCCATGGCTGGTTATTAGGGTTAGCCACCATTGTGGGCGGCATGGTTATTGGCTGGTTCTTTAAAAGCCGGTCCGATAGAAAAACCAGTAGCTGGGTTTAATAAAGCATTTATAATATAGCGCTAATACTGATAAACTACGGCATCCTATTTAATAACTAAAATAAGGTGCCGTATGAATCAAACCGCAATTCAAGATTATTATCCCGATGACTACGCCCACTGCCACGGCTGTGGGCGCTTAAACAAAACAGGCACACAGCTTAAAAGCTATTGGCAAGGTGATTGTGCCATTGCTCACCATAAACCCAACCCAGCCCACACAGGTGGCGTTCCAGGGTTTGCTTATGGCGGCTTAATTGCCTCGTTATTGGATTGTCATGGCACAGCCACAGCAGCTGCCGCAGCATATGCGGCGGAAAATCGTAGCTTAGACTCAGCGCCTTTTATGCGCTTTGTCACCGGTTCACTCACCGTGGACTACCTCAAACCCACCCCACTGGATACCGAACTTGAAATCAAAGGCACGCTAGTGGAAATCGCAGGGCGTAAAGTCACCGTGGTACTCACCTTAAGCGCTAATGGCGACGTGTGTGCCAAGGGCAAAATGGTTGCCATACGTTTGCAACAATAACAAAAAAGGCGGTAAGGCTATTTAAAGCACTTACCGCCTACAGCGCGTGTTTCGTTGTATTTTTAGAAGCTCAACTCCATGTTTAAGCTTGCTGCAATCACGGGTTTAGTGGCAAAACCTCCTACGACTTTACCGCCATTTTCATCAAACAAATGGGGATTACCGCTAAGTTGCCCAACCTTGTTCTTTTCTAGCAACCCCAAGGTGCTCCACACACGCAAGTGCTGATTGGCTTGCAGGCTAGCGCTGACATCATAAAACATGCTGTCATCAGATACTGTGCTGCTATTGCTGTTAGCGCGCTTGATGTTTAGGTTACCCAAGGCCGCACCCAGGGTGACTTTATCGGTGGCTTTATAACTCACCTTAGCTGCGATCAATTGATCGTCGGCTTTACGTAACCCTAACTCACCCCCCATGCGATACATGCTAGTTGGGCTAGCAGTGGCATCTGGATTGTTGTTGATTAAGCTTGAGTAGGTATCAAAACCCGGTGAAATCAAACCGCCATCAATGGTGGCCACATATTGCAGGCCTAGCCCAACGCGGCCTAAATCAGCTTCAGCGCGCAAGTAGGTGGCGAAGCTAGCCTTACTAAAGTTTTTGCCTTTATTGGTGTGGTCTATGGTAGTAGACGGTTTCACTTTGCCGTCATTGTTGTAGTTTAAGCCGAGGGTAAGCTTCACATCCTCAGTGACGTTACCGCCGATATAGGTGGAAATCATATGCATACCTGAAAACGCATAGGGGTTTTCATTAGCGCCTGGCACACCCTCATAATTATTAAAATAATTAAAGTTAATAAATCCCACATCTAAATTATTAACTTTACCTAAAAAACCCACATACACTAAGTCACCATTATCAATGCGGTTAAAAGCATCTTTATCTTGTTTGCGGTCGTAGTTAATAATCCCCGTTAGGGTATCGGTTAATGCATGATGATAAGACACACGGTCACGACGACCATCACACACTAGAAAGCAATTATTAAAGCTGGATTTTTGCCGTCCCACGTTAATTTTGCCGCGCTCCGAAACCGGCACAGTGACATAAGCATAATCCAAGGTTAAATCGCTGCTGCGCACTGTGTTGTCGTAGTGCTGATGTGGGACCTTGTTATAGCGGTCACCTTGCCAACGCTCACCCGCCACATTAACGCTCGTGAACAGCTGAATGCCTGTTTCTTCGTTTTCGAAATCCGCACCTAAACGTAGCAAATGCGACAACCCCGTTTCTTTATCGGTTTGTGCACCCACATCTTTGTTTTGTACCCCGAAAGCACTAGCCCGGTATTGTGCATTCACATCGGCCTCAAAGGTGGCTGCTTGTGCGGTTAGGCTCGCCACCGTTAAGGCTGTGCCCACTGCGGCAGCGAGTTTAGTGGTTTTGAGTGTGGTAGTAGACATATAAGACTCCCTTGAGTTTATTTTTATAGGTTCGTTATTGTTGTTGCTACTGAATGGGCTCAAGACCTAAGCGCTAGATTACCCACTGTGGTTTGCCTTGTGGGCTGCCTAAGACTAAAGGGCGAGAACCTCATTCATAACTATCGTTCAAGCGCTAAAGCAACGCCTTGGCCGCCGCCAATACATAAGGTGGCCAAGCCTTTACGCGCTTGTTGACGCTGCATTTGATAAAGCAAAGTAACTAAAATCCGGCAGCCCGAAGCGCCAATGGGGTGTCCCAAGGCAATGGCGCCGCCATTTGGGTTCACGCGCTTTGGGTCCCAACCTAAGGCCTGCTCTACAGCCAAGGCTTGCACGGCAAAGGCTTCATTGGCTTCGATAACATCTAGGTCAGCCACTTCCCAGCCGGCTTTTTTAAGGCATTGCTGCGTGGCCGCCACTGGCCCTATGCCCATGATGGCAGGGTCTACTCCAGCGGCTCCCTGCCCCGCCACCCGAGCCAAAATGGGTAAATTAAGTGCTTGGGCTTGCTCGCGGGGCATTAGCATCACCGCTGCGGCACCATCATTTAGGCTAGAGGCATTTCCTGCAGTAACGCTGCCTTGCGCAGCAAACGCTGGGCGCAATCGCGCCAAGCTTTCAGCGGTGGTGCCTGCCCGAGGTTGCTCATCTTGCTCAACGATGCTCTGTGAGCCGCGCTTATCCACCACAGTGACAGGTACAATTTCCTGCTGAAAATGCCCCGCCTTTTGTGCAGCGATGGCTTTGGCATGGGAATGTTCTGCAAATGCATCTTGCTGCTCTCGGCTAATGGCAAATTGTTGCGCTAAGTTTTCTGCCGTGATGCCCATGTGGTAATCATTGAAGGCACACCAAAGGCCATCTTGAATCATGGTATCTATCACCTGCCCGTGCCCCATGCGCAGCCCTGTGCGCACTTGAGGTAACACATAAGGCGCCAAGCTCATGTTTTCTTGGCCGCCCGCAATAACAATATTTGCCTCACCGCTGGCAATAGCACGTGCCGCAAGTTGCACTGCGGCTAAGCCCGAGCCGCACACTTTATTTAAGGTCATGGCGGGCACTGTTTGGGGCAATCCCGCAGCTAGTGCTGCTTGGCGAGCTGGGTTTTGCCCTGCTCCTGCGGTTAACACTTGCCCTAGTAACACCTCATCCACTAATTCTGGAGCAAGTTGAGTGTCATCGAGCAAAGCGCGAATAACAGTCGCTCCCAATTCCACTGCGGGTACCTTGGCTAAGCCACCTTGAAAACTGCCGATAGCGGTGCGCCGTGCGGCAACAATCACTACGTCTTTCATTTGAAGCTCCTTATTGAGCCATAAAAAAAGCCGCTGCCCATAACGGACAGCGGCGACCTATTAAGTAGTAGCAGGGGTTTCTTCTGCCACCTCACGGCCGAGGAGATTTTTCTTTTCTAAGAGGAAATACAGTACAGCCCCCACTGCCAAGCCCCAACCAGCACCATACACAGCCAACACCACCGCCATGGTGCCTGCAACGCCACGCTGTAAGTTATTGCTTAACTGCTCCATGCCCACCATTAAGCAAATATAACCGGTGAGTAAGAGGGTCAACGATAACGCAATGGGTAGCACAGGCTGAAAGAAGCTCACCAAAGGAAGAATAAACAGCGCGATAAAACCCGCAATCCAAAAGGTGCCTGCGCCACTGTAAATGGAATCCATGGCTTCACGCCCGTGCTTGTAACGTTCTGCCATGGTGGCAGCCACCGCTGTCCATAGGGGGCCCGCTAAACCGGGATAAGGCGCAAAAAACGCATGGATACCATTGCGTAAGGCAGTGACCGTGTGTACTCGGTCCACGTCCAACACAATATCTTCATCGGGCCTTAATTCATCAGCGCGCTGCATGAGGGATTGCCCCACAATGATGTCACCGAAAGCAATCACGTAAGCAATCACTGCGGTGGGAATGGCATATAAAAACACCTTAGGCTCAGGAAAGCCCACCACAAAAGGCAAGTATTGCCACATATCGCTAAAGGCTGGCTTGGTAATGCCCCACTGGATATCGGGCATGGCGTATTCACCAATGCCAATGCCTAAGAAAATGGCCACCAGCATGCCGGGCACCATGCCGTAATTAACGATTTGGCGCGCCCACTTATAGCGTGCCAGCTGCTGCTGAAACGCAGGGGAAAACATAAAGAACAAACAAATCAGCGTGCCCACCACCAAAGAAATAGGTGTGCTGGCCACGCGTCCACCCTCTTGGATTTCACCTGTTAAGGCGGCAATACCCGCTCCCATAATGATACCCGCCTGCATGGACACTGGAATAATCTTCACCAAGCGGCTACCCAACCGAGTGACGCCAAGAATAAAGAAGATAGCGGCCACTATGATTTGCAGCGCAAACAAGGCTTGGATGGCCTCAGGCCCGGGCTCAAAATCACCCATATAGAGAATCACCACAGGAATGGCGGGAGTGATCCAGCCCGGCACTAAAGGCACACCGAGCAAGGCGGGCAACATAAAACCAATGCCACATACCACTACATAAGCCAGTGCCACTTCATAGGGCAAACCGAGCAAATTTTGTAGTAAGGGAATCATGCCTAGGCTCACCACAAACATGATGAGGGCCTGAATCATTTCAGCGGTTTCCCAGCGGTAATGCACAAAAGGTAAACGGATTTGGAAGGGTCCAAACCCCCAATAAGGCTGCTGCTCGCCTTCTTTACGATGATGTAATTGCATGATGAAGCTCCTAATTATTTTTATGGTTATGCGCACTTACCCCGGCAGAGCACCAAAGCGCTCCGCCTTAGGATAAAATGCCGTTGTTAGTTAATTAGCTTGCTTGATGCTCCACGTGAGCATTCGCCCATTCCCGCAGAATGAACTTTTGCACCTTGCCCGTGGAGGTTTTGGGTAGGTCACGGAAGATGACAGACTTGGGGATTTTAAAACCCGCCAGATGCTCACGGCAGAAGCGAATAATCTCTTCTTCTGTGACCTGCTCCTGGCCAGGCTTAAGCGTAACGAAAGCACAAGGGGTTTCGCCCCAGCGCTCATCGGGTTGGGCTACCACAGCGGCTTCCAAAATGGCTGGGTGGCGGAAGAGCACGTTTTCCACTTCGATGGTGGAAATGTTCTCGCCACCTGAAATAATGATGTCTTTCAAGCGGTCGCGGATTTCCACATAACCATCCTCATGCCACACGGCCAAATCTCCCGTGTGGAACCAACCACCAGCAAAGGCTTCTTCGGTGGCCTCGGGGCTTTTGAGGTAGCCCTTCATGATGGTGTTGCCGCGGAGGAAGATTTCACCCACAGTGTCGCCATCTTTTGGTACTGCCCTAAGGGTTTTAGGGTCAGCCACCATGATGTCGTTCATGGTGACATAAGGCACGCCTTGGCGGGCTTTACGCTGGGCACGCTCTTCTAGGGGCAGCTCATCCCACTCTTGATGCCACGCACACACCACGCCTGGGCCGTAGCATTCGGTAAGTCCATAAACGTGGGTGATATTGATGCCCATTTCCTCAATGGCACTAATCACTTTTGCAGGCGGTGGTGCACCCGCTGTCATGGCTTCTACTTGGTGCTCTATGGCCGCTTTGGCCGTTTCAGGCATGTTAATTAGCGCATTTAGCACCACGGGAGCACCACACATGTGAGTCACTTTATGTTGGCGAATCAGAGTAATAATACGCTGCGGGTCCACACGACGAAGGCACACATGCACTCCCGCTTGGGCGGTCACCGTCCAGGGGTAGCACCAGCCATTGGTGTGAAACATGGGCAAAGTCCACAGATAAACAGGATGTAGCCCCATGGACCAAGTGGCTTGGTTACCAAGAGCATTTAAGAAAGCACCGCGATGATGGTAAACCACTCCCTTAGGGTCGCCGGTGGTGCCAGAGGTATAGTTCAGTGAAATCGCCTGCCACTCATCCTCAGGCCATTCCCAAGCAAACTCTGGGTCGCCTTCTGCGAGAAATGCTTCATATTCTAGCTCGCTAATGGCCTCGCCTTCGCCGTACTCTGGGTCGTCTACTTCGATAAGCAGCGGTTTTTGTTCAAGCAATTCGATGGCTTCAAGCACCACCTTACCGTATTCACGGTCTGCAATGAGAACCTTGGTTTCACTGTGACGTAGCATGTAAGCAATGCTTTCCGCATCTAAGCGCACGTTTAAGCTATTTAACACGGCACCTATCATGGGCACGCCAAAGTGCGCTTCAACCATGGCGGGGATATTGGGCAGCATTACCGCCACCGTATCGCCTTTACCCACGCCACGCCCCTTTAGCGCAGAAGCTAAGCGACGGCAGCGGGCATAGGTTTCAGCCCAAGTAAAGCGCTGTGCGCCATGAATTACAGAAGGATAATGAGGATAAATTTTCGCCGTGCGCTCAATAAACCCAAGCGGAGAAAGGGGTACATGGTTAACGCTGCGCGGCGCTAGGCCTTGTTCATAAATAGACATTGCACTGGTCCCATATTTATTAAAAGTATTATGAGGTGTAAATTGTTATGATTACCTGAACCATTGGGCATAGTTATATAACAACAAAAAACAAAATGGAAGCAAAACTATAGTCGTATAGGATAAGCACTATATGAATATCGCAAAAAACCAGGAACAAAAGCAGCTTCTTTGCTATTGGATACAACTGCAACAAGACCAGATGCCCCTTGCTCCTCGCGCTCAAACCTTGTGCGATTTGCTTGCTAAGCACCCTAAAGTTAGCGCAGCTATTTATTTGCGGTGGCAGTCGGAAAGCAATATTTATCAAGCGGAGAGTACGCACCCCTTGTTGCCCCCTGGCCAAGCAGATGCAAGCAACACCACAGATAGCGCAATAAAACAGCTACTTAGCGCTCACTCTTGGATTTCACTTGAACAAATATATCAATCCAACACTTGGCTAAGTAGCCGCTTAACACGTCGCGGTTGGAAACAAGGCATAGCATTCTCATTTGCCCTCGACAGCTCTACCAGCGGCATGCTAGTGCTTCATACCCAGGAGCCGGCGGCTGCCTTAGCCACAGAACTAGCAATTCTAGTAACTTTACTAGAAACCACTGGACTAAATGCTAACAGCACTACTCCCAGCTATCGAGCTCATAACCGCGACCCACACCCTAGCGCCATATGTCACCTAGAAGGGGCCATTACTGACGTCAACTTTGCGTTTCATTCTTTGGCCCAACAACAACAGCAGTCCCTAGAACAGTGCCTGCCCGCCAATCACCGCGCGCTCGTCAATGCATGTGTTCAACAACATAGAGCCATAGACAAGGTGGAAGCTCGTGTTGGCAACCGCCTCTTACAGTGGACCTATATTCCCCTGAGCCCTCAGCAAGTGTTGCTGCGCGGCCAAGATGTCACCGAGGAGCTCACCGAGCTAAAAGCGGCAGCCAAAGCTCAACGCCTCTACCGTGTTATTACGGAAAACACCACGGACCTGATTTCGCGACATACCCTGGATGGGGTTTTTCTCGATGCCACCCCTGCTTCTTGGAACTTACTCGGGTATTGGCCAGAGGAGCTCAGAGGCACCAGCACCCGGGATTTGTTTCACCCCAAGGACCTAGCCCAACTGCAGCAAGACGCTGTTGCGGACTTACAAGAACTGGGCTACCACACCATGACATACCGCGTGCGCCACAAGGACGGCCATTACTTGTGGTTCGAAACCGCCAGCCGCGCCATACGGGAAACCTACACCGGCGACGTGGTGGAGGTGGTGAGCGTATCCCGCGACATCACCGCACGGGTGAAGGCGGAAGAAAACCGACGGCGCTTGGCAGAAGTTGTGGAAGCCAACACGGACTTGGTGCTCTTTATCAGCCTGCAAGGCACCGTTACCTACGCCAACAAAGCGGCGCGAAAAGCCTTGGGGCTCGCCCTTGAGGAGTTTTCTTCGTTGGCTACTATTTTTGATACCACCACCTTTAGCGCCCTGCAAAAAACAGGGTGGCGCCACGCAGTGCGTCGCGGCTATTGGACCCATGAAGCACAGCTGTACCCCGCTTCTTCTAGCCAACCTTTGCCCGTGTCTGTGGTGCTATTGGCGCACAAATCCGCCGGGGGCGAACGCTACTTTTCACTGATTATGCGTGACATGACAGAACGCGCCCTGCGTGAATCTGAGCAGCGCCAATATCAAGAAGAACGCTCCCACAGCGCTCGCCTTATTGCCTTGGGCGAATTGGCCAGCGGCATAGCACACGAAATGAATCAGCCCCTCGCCGCTATTTCTAATTTCGCCGCCGCCACCCAACGACACCTACAACAATTGGAAGACCCCAATGGCGCCATTCAAGAAAAGGTCACCAAAGGCTTAGAGCACATTAGCCATCAAGCCCACCACGCTTCCGAGGTAATACGCCGGCTGCGGGCATTTTTGCGCAAAGGACAACGCCGATTAGAACCCTTATCATTGCCCACCGTCATCACCGACACTCTACACCTTTGTGCTTGGGAATTAGAGCGAGAAAAAATCACAGTGGAGCAACTCGGCTTAGTGGAGCCCCCAGAAATATATGCGGACCGCACTCTATTAGAGCAAGTGTTGCTAAACCTCATCGGCAACGCCATCGAGGCCAATGGCTTGGCCCATAGTGGCCAGCCATCGCGCATTATTTTGCGCACCACCCTGCAAGATAATAAGGTTGTGATTTCTGTGGAAGACCAAGGCCCCGGCGTTGATAAAGACACTCTCACCATGATGTTTACCCCCTTTTTCACCCGCAAAGAAAAAGGCCTCGGTTTGGGGCTTTCCATGAGCCGTTCGATTATTGAAGGCTTTGGCGGTGATTTGTCCGCAGAAAACAAACCCAACAACCAAGGCTTAGTGGTACATTGCACCCTACCCATAGCCGCCACCCCAGAGGAGATAAAATGAATAATAACCCCGTTGTATTTATCGTGGACGACGACCAAGGCATGCTGGAATCCACCGTGTGGCTATTAGAATCCGTGGGCGTGGAAGCACGGCCTTACACCAGCGGCCAGGCATTTTTAGATGCCTACGAGCCCAACCTCAATGCTTGTATTTTGCTAGACGTGCGTATGCCGGTCATGGGTGGGCTCAACGTGCAAGAAGCGCTAAAAGACATGGGCTGCACCTACCCGATCATTTTTGTGAGTGGCCATGCGGATGTGCCCATTGTGGTGCGCGCTTTCAAGGCAGGCGCCGTGGACTTTATAGAAAAACCCTATAACGAACAGCTGCTACTCGATAGCGTGCACCAAAGCCTATCCAAACAACACGAACAGCGGGACCAACACGCCGACCAAGCAGAACTTAAAGCCAAGCTGGCTGAATTTACACCGCGGGAAAAGGATATTTTGCTACCCCTAGTGAAGGGCTACACCAGCCGTGAAATTGCCGAGCAACTGGATATTAGCGTAAAAACCGTGGATTTATACCGTTCACGGGTGATGAAACGCCTTGGCGCCGAGCGTTTGCCCGATGTGGTGGGCTTTGCCATTGCGGCAGGGCTGGTGGACCCACTCAATTTGAGAGGAGGCTAATACTCACCAAACAAGGTTTCCACACGCAGCACTATACCCACCAAGGTTTCATAACGTGCATAGCGGGGCCAATACAAATAAGGCTCCACCTCAACGTAGAACCAAGGGCGCCAGGTGTTACGGCGGTACGTGACTGCCGCACGGTAAGAGTCAACTCGGTTATCTGGTTTGGTATAGCCCTCCACTGAGGTTGAATAGCGCATGGCCACGCGCTTATTAAGCTGCGAGGCCACGGCAAGGGTTTGCTGCCACCGCTCACCGCGCCCTTCTGCATGCAGCTGCTTACTGTGTTCATAAGCGCTGGTGGCACGGAAAAGGCGCACTGGGCCCATGGGGCGGTCAAAATCGAGGGTGGTAAACGAACGCCACCCTAGTTGGTCACGCCAATCTATGCTTTCTGTTAAGCGCCACAACCAACGCTCATTTATTTGGCGCTGTCGCCGCGCCGAAAATTTAACATGCCCTTTTAGCCCGCGATAAAAACCAACACGGGATTTTACTTCCAACCCGCTGCTGCGCTGACGCGCCCATTGCAACGCTGCCGACACTGAACTACTTCGATTGTCTTGGCTGTCTGAACCACTAGCAAAACCAACTTCCGCATCGTCGAAGTCTCGCTCACTTTCTAACATCAAGCTCCAACGCTTTTCAAAACGAGGCATTTTAATACGCGCTTTAAAGGCCACGCCATCCTCGTGACTCCCATCATCTTGCAACTTCTGGGTTCCCACCACACGGATTGTGCTCGATGCTTTTTGCTCCACCTCTTCTAGAGGGTCACCGAAGGCATTATCAAGCCATTCCGTTGGCGCGCACAAACCGGGGGAAAAACGGTGATGAAGCATATCGAGCGTATTTAAATCGTTTTTATCAATGCCAGTGGTGGAGCAACCATGGGGCACCTCGTAGCTCCCCTTGCTTGAGGTTCTAGGGCGCACACGAATACTTTTGGTCTCTGAATGGCTATCCCAGCCAGCGGGGTCTAGCAGCTTATCGTCGGGATGAGGGGAAGTGACTTCTTTATAAATGCCCCGTTCGGTGGGGGCTTGTAACAAGATTTCTTCCACCACGGGCTCATTTGCTTCGGTGGAACTGGCAAAGGCTAATTGCCCCCCTAGGGCGAGTATGCCTAGGCTTATCCATAACGCAATATGGCGCTTAACCCAAACCTTTAAACCACATCTAAGAACTGTTTTAAGCGCCATAAGCCATCTTAAGTTGTTGTTATAGCATCAAGATACCACACCTTGCTCCTTAAGTGCTGCCACTTGCTCACCAGAATAGCCAAGCTCTTCAAACACTTCTTGGTTGTGGGCCCCTAGGGCGACCCCAACATATTTATAACTTAGTGCACAGCGGGAAAACTTAATGGGCGATGCCACCTGAGTTTGTTCACCGCCTGCCCCATTTGGCACTTGCACCGTCATACCACGGGCCACAAGCTGTGGATGCTGCGCCGCTTCTGTGATGCTTAACACCGGCTCCACGCATGCGTCCACCTCTGCGAATACCTGCTGCCAATGGTCAAAAGTGTCAGCGGCAATGGCTTCCTTAATGCTCGCTTTCAATTTAGCCACGGACTCTGGGTCCATGGACAACCCTTGATTGGCTAGCTCGGGCTTGCCAATGGCTTGGCAAAATTGCACAAAAAACTGTGGCTCTAAGCCAGCCACCGATAACCAACGGCCATCCTTGGTTTGATAATAATCGTAGAAGGAGCCCCCATTTAGCTGGGTTTCCTCAAGCTCAGGATTTTTACCCTCAATAAGCGCATTGGGCGCCACTAGTCCGTGCAGACTAAAGGCTGCATCCGTCATGGAAATATCAATCATTTGGCCTTCGCCCGTTTGCTGGCGGTGAATCACAGCTGCCAAAATTCCCATAACGGCATGAGCAGAGCCGCCTGCAATATCAGCCACCTGCACCGCCATGGGGGCCGGCCCAGTGGACTTGCGACCGTTATAAGACCCTACACCCGCAATGGCTAAATAGTTTAAATCGTGACCAGCGCGGTTTTGGTAAGGGCCATCTTGCCCGTATCCGGTAATCGCACAATATATAAGTGCAGGATTGTGCTTAGCCAACTCCTCGTAGCCAATCCCCAAACGCGCCATAACCCCAGGTCTAAATTGCTCCACTACGATGTCGTATTCTTTTACTAGGTCGAAAATAATTTCTTTAGCGCCTGGCTTTTTTAAATCCAAAGCCAACGAGCGCTTTGAGCGGTTTAAGTAGCCGTGTACAGCAGACTGTCCATTATCGTAGGGTGGTAGCATGCGCACCATATCTGGGCGCGTGGGCGACTCAACGCGCAGCACCTCCGCCCCTAAATCCGCCAAGACCATGGTGCCAAAAGGACCAGGCAACAGGGTACTAAAATCTAATACTTTCAAACTCGACAAGGGACCTGCCATTTATTACTCCTTAGCATTATCATTATGGTGCTAAAGCCTAAAACGCCACTAAAAGCACCGCAATGATAAAAACGCCCTTGCATTCAGTGGTTTATTAAAGCAAAGACATTTGTATAACTTTGCGCTAGCATGCCAATTTTCAAGCGAGGGAAATAACAACACCATGAATGCATTTCACTACCTTAGAGCCGTGTTAGTGCTAATTCTGATTGTGCTCAACACGCTAATTCTTATTGTGCCGCTATACCTCCTTACCTTGTTAAAAATGCTATTCAAGGGCGAGTCAGCACAAGTTTCGTTAGCCAAAGGCTTGGCCAGAATTGCCGAAACTTGGATTAGCATCAACGACGTTATAATCAATCTCATTAGCCGCCCACGTTACCTTATCCAAGGGGCCGATAACTTAGAGCGCAACCAATGGTATTTCGTTACCAGCAACCACCAATCCTGGGCAGATATTTTGGTGTTGCAACACGTACTTAATCGTCGAATTCCTTTGCTTAAATTTTTTTTAAAGCAAGAGCTTATTAAGGTGCCATTTCTTGGGCACGCTTGGTGGGCGCTGGACTTCCCCTTTATGAAGCGCTACACCCGTGAAGAAATCGAACGCGACCCAAGCCTCAAGGGCAAAGACTTAGAGACCACACGCAAAGCTTGCGAAAAGTTTGCCTACTTCCCCACCTCGGTGATGAACTTTTTTGAAGGCACTCGCTTTACGCCTGAAAAACATGACAAGCAAGGGTCACCTTATAAACACTTGCTTAAGCCCAAGTCTGGCGGTACCGCCTTTACCTTAAACGCCATGGGTGGACGCTTGGCAGTGCTACTGGATGTGACCATTGTTTATCCCCCCGGTGCCTCCACCAATTTAATGGCTTACTTGGGCGGCGCAGTGAAGGATATTGATGTTATTGTGTCCCAGCGCCCCATTCCAAGCTGGACCTCCCAAGGCGACTATCAGGAAGACCCCGTATTTAGAGAAAGCTTCCAGCAATGGATTAGCGATATTTGGCGTGAAAAAGACGAGCTAATCGACGCCCGTCTTAATAAGCGCAAATAAATTTAATGGCTATATTTAACTTCCCTTACTAAGCAGCTAGGCTAGACGCCCTGCTGCTTATGTGTTTTTGTGGATGTAACTATGTTCAAACAGCTTTTCAAACCCAAATGGCGACACCAAGACCCTGCTCAACGCTTGGCGGCGTTACAGCAACTTTCACCTAATACAACAAAATCTCAGCAAATCATTGCTCAGCTCTGCCGCGACACTGATTCTCAGGTCCAAAAAACGGCCATTGGCTTATGCACGGATTCGCAGCTGTTAGAGTCCCTTGCAGCAGCAGCACCCCCCGTTAGCTTGTGGGCGCAAGAGCGCCGTATTGCCTTGCTTAGCGACCAAGGCCCAGAAGCACTTGGACGTTTTATTCGCACCGCATCTGACGCTGACACCTTGGTGCAACTTGCCACTAACCACAGCGAAGACGAGCTACGCCATTTAGCCGTCCGCCGACTTGAGGCGCTGGATGCTCAAACCCATTTATTAGAAGTGGCGTGCAATAGCCGCCATAGCAGCACACGTCTCCAAGCCGCCCACTTATTAACCGCTGCGGAAACCTGGCGTGAACTGCAAAAACAAAGCCGCGATAAAGCTGTGCAGCAATGGGTGCGTGAGCAATTGCGCCAGCACCAAGCACAACAGCAAGAACGTGAGCACCAGGCTCAAGAAAGAGCCGCGGTACTACAAGAGCTTAAACAACATCCGCAGCGCTTAATTGATAATTTATATGAAGCCCGCCTAGCGCAGTGGCAACAGCAATGGCACGACAACGCCGAAGGTGCTACCCAAGAAGAGCAAGCTCTTTTTGCCCAATATGTGGCAGCCTGTGAAGCTCACCTTGCGGAACATCAAGCAGAAATAGAAGCTGAGCGTGCACGCCAAGCAGCCAAGCAGCAACAGGACAGCACCTTGGCCGACTACCAAACCACCCTCAAGCGTTTTGCCCAGCCGGGTTGGGAACAAGAGTACGGCCAAATCACCGCCGCCCTCACCTTGCTTGAACGTCATTGGCAGCAGCTCAGCACCCATTACCGTGATGCTAGCACCCAAGAGCGTTTTGCAAAGTTGCAATCTCAGTGGCAACAGTTGCAGCAAAAAATTAACGCCTACTTTGAATTTAAACAACAAGAGGTAGCCACCACAGAAGCGCCCGAAGCCCTGTTGGCTGACTGGCCAAACGAGTTGCACAATCCCCTTGCTGTGGTTGAGGAAAAAGCCGCTGTCACTCAAGAACCGAGCAGCGAAGAAGCCCCAAGCACCCGCGAAGAAACCTATGAGCCCCAGCAGGATAAATTATATTTCCAGCTACGCAGCGCCCTGCGCCAACGCAATCTGCGCCAGGCGAATCGCCAGTGGCAACGCCTAGAAAGCGAACTCGAAAAACAGCCCAACCCTCAACGTGCTCGTCGCTTTGAGGGATTAAGAGAGCAGTTGCAGGAACTACAGGATTGGCACAACTTCGCTGCAGAGCCGAAAAAAGAAGAACTGTGCCAGCGCATGGAAGCATTAATTGCAGAACCCCTATCGCCTCCTGAAAAAGCCAACGCAATTCAAGCTCTACACCAGGAATGGCGCGAGCTAATGTCTTCTGACCAAGAGGCAGACCAAGCCCTGTGGGACCGTTTTAAAGAAGCCTCCGACAAAGCCTATGAGCCATGCAAAGAGCACTTTAAAGAACTTGACGCCCAGCGCGCGCAAAAGCTGCAAGAGCGCCAAGCGCTTTGCGAACAGCTCGAAGCGCTACTCATACAAACAAAGCAAGAAACTGCCCCCGATTGGCAGGCACTCTTTACCATTCGCCGCCAAGCACCGCAATCTTATTTTGCCATCGAGCCCGTCCGTTACACCGATGCCCGACCCACGGACCAGCGCTTTAGCGGTCTATTAAAAGCATTTGATGCCGTGCTAGAGCAAGCCTCCAAAGAGAACTTGCCAAAACACGAAGCATTGCTCGATGCAGCAGCAGCCTTGAGTGAAGCAAGTACCACCAACCCTGAAGAAGCGCGGGCGCTGCAACAACAGTGGCGTGATCTGCCTTGGCTGCACCCAAAGCACTACCGCAAGCTCAATAAGGCATTTCGCCAGCACATTGATGCGGCATTTGCACGCATTACCGAGCAACGCCAACAAGCTCGCGAACAGCACGAAGCCAACAAAGAGGCCTTAGCCGCGGCGTTAGAGGATTTCAACAACACACTCAGTGAGTTGTCTCCTGCGCAAATCCAAGAGCAAATACAAATCTTGCAAGCATTACCCTGCCCTCCGAGAGAAAAGGCTTTAGCTAAAAAACGCGATACCATTGTTCAAAAGGCAGAGCAGCGCATCAAACAATGGCCCTTAAAAGAGCAATGGCAACGCTTAAACGACCAATTGCAAACAATGCCTGTTGTGGAAGCAGCTCCAGAAAACACTCCCACAGTGGTGATTGCAGCTGAGGTCATTTGCCAAGTGGAAAGCCCCGCTGACGACAAAGACTCACGTTTTCAGTGGCAGCTTGAGCAGTTGCCCAAAATGATGACCCAAGGCCAGGCAATTCCACTGCAACAGATGCAAGATTTGCTTGAACAGCACCAAGAGCAGCTAAATGAAGGGCTCACCGCCGCGCACCAAGCGCGTATACTCAACGCATTAGCAGCCATCAAACCTTAAGAGGAAGCCCCATGCCAAAACAATTTCTCATTATCCTTGCCCTGGTTTTGGCACTAGGGGCTTGTGCTAACACTTCACAGGTTTTAAGAACCAAGCAATATTCCTCCCAGCATTCAGACAAATGGGTGCTACACGCACAAACCGCGGAACCTGAGCATCGAGAACTGTGGGAAAGTAGCTGCGTAAAAGCATGGCACAATGCTGGCTTAAGTGCGGAACCAGCCTTTAAGCATTGGCAAAGCCAAGAGGTACAAAGCAGTACCTTGGAGCAAGCCCAAGCCGCGGGCTTTACACAACTACTGGTGCTAGATACCCGCGCCTTACTCTTGCCGCAAGCCAAATCTGCCCACCCAGTGGGCAACACCTTTGAAAAAGAATTTAACGGCGGTGAACGCCATAAAATCAAAACCTACCGCGACCAAGTGGATGATTCACAGCCCCAACAGCGTATCAGCGTGGACATTTATCCTTTGGCCACCCATAACAAACCTCAACGCTTGGCTGTGGACAGCCACGAGGCGAACCAACTGCATAAAATCGCTCGCAGCCAATGCAAAGCACTGGCAGAGTTTATCCAAGCTGGCCAACACTAAGCAGGCGCCGGGCGTCGGCGTTGTTGGCCGCGATTAAACACAGGGCGCGTGGCTTTGCCATCCGCGTACTGGGTCACGTCGGTAATGTATTCGGGGTGGCCATACTCATCTAGCAAGCGCTTAAGCCGGCGAATTAACCATTTATCGGCCACTTCATCCACCACGGGCACCACGGTGGTGGGCATGACTTCGGCCATCGTGCCGCCTGCCACCGCGCCGAACTCAT
>DAHVSB010000017.1 GCA_027324795.1 Alcanivoracaceae bacterium | reverse complement strand
CATACGTGCGCTAGTACCAAAATTACCCACGGTGACATGGCCGCTATTGATACCCATGCGCACATGAAATTCATCTGCTATCCCTTCGCGCTGCCAGCGTTGGCGTAAAATAAGCATTTGTTGCTGCATTTCTAATGCCATGGCCACGCAATTGAAAGCATCTTCCTCATTGCTACGGCTTACAGGGTCACCGAAAAAAATCATAATGGCATCGCCAATAAACTTATCTACAGTACCACCGTACCGTAGTGCTATGCGTGTCATTTCTTCGAGATAGGTGTTTAGCAGCCGCGTTAGCCTGCCCAAGGGCAAGGTTTCAGACATGGCGCTAAAGTCTTGGATATCGGAAAAGAACACGGTGAGAAACTTGCGTCGTGTTTGGATGCGCGCTTGGCGACGCCCTGAGAATAATTGCCCCCAGACTTGGGGTGGAACATATTTGGCGATTTGCTTGGTGAGTTCGACTGCTTGACGTTGTTGTTTTGCAAGCCGTTGGTGGCTTTGGGCGAGCTTGCGACTTTGTTGCAGGGTATAGGTGGCGGCAACGTTGACATACAGTGCAAGAGAGACTAAGGCGATAACAGCAATATGCCAAGGCTGCGCTTCAAGGGTAATGTGCAAACCTGGGAACGCAGTAATCCCAATGGCTAAAGTTGTGGTAATGCTTATAAGGCTCCACAGCCAAAGCCTAACTCCCCCAATGATGAGCATGCAGGAGACTGCTGCTGTGGCGATGGCAAGCGTGGGCACTAATGCAATATGCACGCCGATTATTGCCAAACCAATGACCAAACCGTCCAAGGTAGGGAGCAGCATGCGACGAAAACCACCGTTACTGCTATTGAGGGTTAGGTGTAGTAAACGGCGCGTTAACACGGGGTAGCACAATAGTGCGAACACCAAAATTAGCTGTAGCCGTTCACCTTGCAGAACAAAGTAGGTCGTAACATTAATAGCAGCGACACAAAAAAGCAGCATGCGGATCAGCATAATATGCCGATAGTCATGCAGCTGAGTGCTTTTCGATTGCTTTGTATTTTGGGGTGTCAGTGCCATGTATAGGTTGTTTTGCTAGTATGTGCTGCTGGGTTTATGAGTTAGCATAAAAACACAGGTGCTTTATTGTTTGAGCGCAAACCTTACGCATTTATAGTGCTAAGAACTTTAGCTTAAGCAGAATAATTAACAATACTAGTGTGCCTTGTAGTCATTTCAGAAGGTTAAACGTGGAGAGAGTGTAGTGGATACCATCCAAGCTTTACAAGAGAGAGTTTCTATTGGTGTTTTGGGCGCGCCAGGTCCAAGCCGTGAAGAGATAGACACTTTACTTAAAGCTGCGGTGCGGGCCCCAGACCATGGGGTGCTGCGGCCATGGCGTTTTTTAGTGTTGGAGGGTGAACAATTACATCAACTTGGTGAGGTATTCGTAAAGGCTGCTTTGCAAGATGACCCCAGCTTAACTGCAGAAGAGCAAGAAAAAGCGCGAACGCGGCCGCTTAGGGCGCCTTGCATAATCACAGTGGTGTCGGAAAATACCCTCAACCACAAAATTCCAGTGCTCGATCAGGTCCTTGCCACAGGTGCTGCAGCACAAAATATTATGGTGGCCGCCCATGCTTTAGGCATCGGTGCCATGTGGCGCACAGGTGCTATGGCTATGCATCCTTATGTTAAGCAACAGCTTGGCTTTGAAGATAAAGACGACATTGTTGGCTTTATCTATTTAGGCACACCAACGGGCTCAATTAAGAATATCCCTCCCACTAACCCTAATGACTATATTCGTGAATTTTCCCCACAAGGCTAACTGATATGGCACTAACAGAGCTAACGCAGCGTATTCACGCTCATATTCCTATCACTCAGCACATTGGTTTTGAGTTTATTGAGTGGGATGCGGATCTGCTCACAGCCACAGCGCCGCTACAGGCAAATCGTAATGATAAGGGTAGCTTCTTTGCTGGCAGCCAAGTGACTCTTTGTACCTTGGCGGGGTGGGGGTTAACTACTTTATTGGCAGAACAGGCCACCGAAGAACCTGTGGATGTGGTGGCGGTCAACAGCGATATTCACTACCAAATTCCATTATTTAGCGATGCACAGGTGGCAGCTTTGGGGTTTAATACAACGCTGTTTGCGAAACGCATTAAGCGCCGCGGCAAAGCTAAGCTAAGGGTTGAAGTACAGCTTCTCAACCAAGCTGGTGAGGTAACAAGCCTGTTTTCGGCGATTTATTATGCAAGAGTGGCGCGGAAGCTTTGATTTTATTTGCACTCTTATTTTATGTGGGCTATATTTGCGCCCTCATTTGGAGAGGTGGCCGAGTGGCTGAAGGCGCTCGCCTGGAAAGCGGGTATACGTTAATAGCGTATCGAGGGTTCAAATCCCTCCCTCTCCGCCAAATGCTTTTGTAAACCCTTGAGCTATCAAGGGTTTTTTTGTGTCTAAATAATTTTGTTGCCACCTGTCGGAAAAGTGTCGAAGAATGCCACGATACTTAATATGGAAAATGCGTTAAAGGTTAATAATAAAAGGAATCCCCTATGAGCAACCTTATGCAAACCCGAAGCTATCCTGTATCCGCAGAACAATTACTGTCATTTCTCACTAGCAAAGAGTTTTATGTTCGCCGCTATAACATCCTAGAGGTTGAAGATTATTCCTTTGAACAATGCGAGCAAACGGAGCAGGGGTTTGTGGTGCATATTGAGCGCAATATGCCAATTAATACTGAGCGTATTCCTAGCTTTGCGCGCCGTTTTGTGGGGGAAACTGCTGAACTATCCACTCGATTTGTTTGGGATAATCAGGGAGCGGCGCCTTATGTGGGCCATTACAGCGTTGCTATGGCGGGAGCGCCTGTCACCATTGAGGGTGCAGTGAAAATCAGTGCACAAACTGATTCGAGCTGCGAGCAAAACATAGACTTAAAAATTTATTGCAGCGTGCCCATTATAGGCAAAAAGCTCGCTGCCTTATTGGCGCAGCGCGTGGAAAAAGTGCTAGAGGATGATTATCAAGCTACTCTGCGCTACCTTCGTGAACATGCTTAGGGGGCGGGTCTCACTTTCTGTGCTAGGGATTTAAGCGAGCGATAAAAGCGCTCTGGGAACCAGCGTTTCTGGCGCCATAGCACATTGCTGTTGGGGTGAGGGAGTATAAAGAAGCGTTTCTTTTCCATTTGTTTAAATACCCGCCTTGCCACTTCATCGGTGGGCAAATCGGGGCGGTTTAGTAACCGCTCAAAGCGCGCGCGAGCAATGGGGTCTGTGGTGTAAAGCCTCTCGTTTAAATTGCTTTTAAAGAAGCTAGGGCAAACCACGCTAACATTTATATTCAGTGGCTCTAATTCCGTATATATGCTTTCACTGTATGCAATTATTGCTGCATTCGTGGCTGCATAGCTACTTAAACTGGGGGTGGGTAGAAGCCCCACTAGGCCTGCAACATTAACGAGATAACCGAAACCTTGTTGTTTCATTATACGCAGTGCCGCTTGGTTGATGTTGACTGTGCCAAGCAAGTTAACATCAAGTTGTTTTTTCCAATGCGCTTTCGTCACCGTCTCTACTAACCCTGCAGAGGCAACCCCTGCTGCTTGCAGGACAATATCTATGTGCCCCCAGCGCTGTACTATTCTTTCTAGGGCGCGTCGACACTCTTCCTCGTGGCGAATATCACAATGTTGATAAATGTACTCGATATTGCTTTCTGCAAGCTCGTGACCGAGTTGTTTCGCTCTGGCATCGTTGATATCAAGAAATGCAATCCGATGCCCTTTGCGGCTTGCTTCATGAATTAATTCACGGCCAAGGCCAGAGGCACCGCCAACGATAACAATGTGTTGACTACTACGGGACATAACAACCTTCTTTTTACGTATATTGTTGGGGAGAGGGCATTAAGACGCCTTCAGCCCCTTCACTGCGGGCAATGATGACGGTACCCACTACATCACCCCAAATATTTACTGACGTGCGGCACATATCAAGGATGCGGTCAGTAACCAAAATTAAGCCTATGGCCTCTGCGGGTAACCCAACAATGCCGAGAATCAATGTTATGGCTACTAGGCTAGCAGCGGGAATTCCTGCTACACCAATGGAGGTTATCATAGCAGTAAATACTATCGTGGCCTGCATGCCTAGGCTTAAATCCAATCCATAGGCTTGGGCAATAAAAATCACAGCAGCGCATTCATAAAGGGCTGTACCATTCATGTTAACGGTGGCACCCAAAGGTAGCATCAAGCTGCTAAACTTTTTAGGTACATTGGCTCCTTTTTCAGTGCATTCCATGGTTAACGGTAGGGTGGCGGAGCTGCTTGAGGTGGAGAAAGCGGTAAGTAGAGCAGGGGTTAGCGCTTTTAAAAGACGTAGCGGTGAGCGTTTGGCAATAAGCTTCACGGCTAACGGTAGAGCAATAAAAGCGTGGATAAATAGCGCCAGCAACACAGTGCAGAAGAACCAAAGTAAAGGAGCCAACGCACTAAATCCCGTGCGCATCACTGTGCTAGCAATTAGCCCAAATACGCCAATGGGGGTAAATCGAATGACTAACATGGTAATGCTAACCATGGTTTCATAAATGCCATCGATGGTGTGGCGTAGGTATTCGCCAGCGGCTCCCTGTACTTTCTGCATGTACCATCCGAATAACAGTGAGAACACGATAAGACCTAGCATTTGCTCTTGAGCTGCTGCGGCAAATAAATTGGGCGGTAAAAACTGGAAAAATATATGCGCAAAATCACTGGCGCCGTGTTGCTGAATCTGACTGAGGACGGCGGTGGGGTCAGCAACAAGGCCAAGTTGTTCGCGCACGGGCTCACCGTGGCTGATACCTGGGCGAATAATATTGGTCACCACTAGGCCGATGCACACGGCTAATGCGCTACTCAACGCATAATAAGCGCCTATTTTCCACCCTGTTCTGCCAAGATTATCTTCTTGCCCGATGCTATTAAGGCTCGACATGATGGCGGTAACAATAAGAGGTACCACTAACATTTTGAGGGCGTTCAAGAATATTTTCCCAATGCCATCAAACAGGCTGAGCAGGGTGATCCCTCCAAGGTGAGAGCTTTCGGGCAACAAGATACCCGTGATTGCAGCTAAAAAAATGGCTGCAAAGATTTGGTGGTGCAGTTTCACAACGATTTTCCTCGGCGCTGTACGTTTTTTTTATTGGCGTACCAAGTACATAGCGAGCCAATATAGGTTTTAGTGGCTGAGCTGTAAACCACAAGTGCCTGAGTATACATAGCGGATGGATTAGGGGCTGACTTAAGCATATGATACCCTTTTGCTTTTTAATGTAGGGTTGCGCAGTGCTAACACAAGAATCCATTACTGAAGCTTTCGAGCACCTTGTCAGCATAGGTGATTTTTTACGCTGGGGGCAAAGCAAGCTTCAAGAGCATCAGGTGTTTTTAGGCCATGGCACCGATAATGCACACGATGAGGCGTTAGCATTAATGCTCCATGTGCTGCACTTGCCTTGGAATGCTGATGCGGCCATCTTGCAGGCGCGTTTATTGCCTTCAGAAAAACAGCAATTTTTATCCTTACTTGAGAAACGCATTAATGCGCGCATCCCGGCGCCTTACCTTACGGGCGTAGCATGGTTCTGCGGTTTGCCTTTTGATGTGGATAACAGGGTGTTGATTCCGCGCTCGCCCCTAGGGGAGCTAATAGAGGCTCAGTTTGCCCCTTGGATTGACGCCCCCGATGACAACCTCAGGGTGTTAGACCTGTGCACGGGCAGTGGTTGTATTGCTATTGCCACCGCCTATGCATTGCCTAATGCCCTAGTGGATGCCATTGATATTTCCGCAGAAGCTTTGGCGGTTTGTGAAGTTAACGTGGTGAAACATGGGCTTGAGGAAAGGGTGTTCCCCTTGCTCGGCGATGGACTCAGTGTGGCTCAAGGGCCTTATGATGTAATTGTGAGCAACCCACCTTATGTGGATGCTGAAGAAATGGCGAGTTTGCCAGATGAATACCGCCATGAGCCCGAGCTTGCTTTGGCATCGGGCGAAGATGGTTTAGATTTTACCCGTACCTTGTTGGCCCAAGCTGCAGAGCATCTCAGTGAAGATGGCATTTTAATAGCAGAGGTAGGGTATTCGTGGCCGGCAGTGGTGGCGCAATGGCCAGAAGTGCCCTTCTTGTGGCTCGAGTTTGAACGGGGTGGCGAAGGGGCTTTTATGTTATCGCGCCAACAGCTGTTAGAATACCGCCACTTATTTATTTAACTCGCTTGCGCATCGCGCAGGCTTTGATTTTGCACTAATTATGGCCGGAGAGAAAAATGGCTGGCAGCAGTTTCGGAAGTTTGTTTAGAGTTACCACTTTTGGCGAAAGCCATGGCCCGGCACTGGGTGCCATTATTGATGGGTGCCCCCCTGGTATTGCTATCACAGAAGAAGAAATTCAGCGTGAGTTAGACCGTCGCCGCCCAGGCACTAGCCGCTATACTACTCAGCGCCGTGAGCCTGACAAAGTAAAAATATTGTCGGGGGTATTCGAAGGAAAAACCACGGGTTGTTCCATTGGTTTATTGATTGAAAATACAGACCAAAAATCAAAAGATTACGCCAATATTGCTGAGACATTTCGCCCAGCACATGCGGATTACACCTACACGCAAAAATATGGTTTTCGCGACTATCGTGGCGGCGGGCGCTCGTCTGCCCGTGAAACAGCAATGCGTGTGGCAGCTGGCGCCATTGCTAAAAAGTTTTTAAGCGAGCGCTATGGTGTTCATATTTATGGCGGCGTTACGCAAATAGGCCCCATTGTGGCAGAGCAATTTGATTGGGAAATGGTGAACCAAAACCCGTTTTTCTTCCCTGATAGCAGCAAGATTGAGGATTTAGAAAAGCTGATTCATCAGCTGCGAAAAGAAGGTTCCTCAATTGGTGCCAAAGTAAATGTATACGCTGACAACGTGCCCGCAGGCTGGGGCGAGCCTGTATTTGACCAGCTGGATGCCGATTTGGCCAAGGCGATGATGAGCATTAACGCGGTGAAGGCTGTGGCAATTGGTGATGGTTTTGATGTGGTTACCCAGCGCGGTGAAGAGCATCGTGATGAAATAACCCCTGAAGGTTTTTTGAGTAACCACGCGGGGGGTGTTTTAGGCGGAATCAGCTCAGGGCAAAAAATTAAAGTATCTATGGCGCTGAAGCCTACCTCGAGTATTTTGCTGCCAGGTAAATCGGTAAATGCTAGTGGAGAACCCATTGAGGTGGTCACCAAAGGGCGCCACGACCCTTGTGTGGGAGTGCGTGCTACACCTATTGCCGAAGCCATGATGGCTTTGGTGCTAATAGAGCACTGTTTGCGCCATCGCGGTCAGTGCGGCGACGTTGTGTCTCCTTTGGCACCTATTCCTGCAGGCAAAGATGCTGATTATTGATAGGAGTTTAGGTTCGCCGCTCAGTTTGGAGCGGTGAGCCATGCTCGGCATTCCTTTCTACGGTCGACTGTCCACCTATTACTTCCTTTATTATGCATTGCTCGGCGTTTTAGTACCGTATTGGGCGCTTTTTCTCCAAGCTCGAGGTTTTAGTTCGTGGCAAATAGGCGTTTTATTGGCCGTTCCCCATATAACTAAACTTGGTGCGCCAAATATATGGGGATGGCTAGCGGACAAAACTGGTGAGCGGGTACGCATTATTCGTATGGGCAATCTGTTCTCGGCCATAATTTTCCCTTGGGTTTTCTTAACCTATGGGTTCTGGTCCATGGTGATTGTGTTGGCGGGGTATAGCTTTTTTTGGAATGCTGTGATGGCGCAGTGCGAAGCACTCGTTCTTGAAACATTAGGGCAGCAAAGCCACCGCTATAGTTTGATACGGCTGTGGGGTTCTCTTGGTTTTATTGTGACAGTTCTCGTGCTCGGCTTCTTGGTGGAGCGCGCCGGCGTAACTACTATTGCCATAACCATGAGTGCGTTGCTATTGGCATTATGGCTTGCGAGCTTGGCTTTGCCTTCACGCAATAGCACAGCACGAATGCGCCCTGCAGTTGATTCAATATGGCCTCTACTGTGGCGCGCTCCCGCTTTTGCTTTTTTCGTTGCCGGGCTATTAATGCAGTTGTCCCACGGCCCTTACTATGGTTTCTTCACGTTATATTTGGATGGGCAGGGGGTGGCTACCCGTTGGGTGGGAGCCTTGTGGACTTTAGGGGTTGTGGCCGAAATCTTACTGTTTATGGGGATGGCATATTTACTGAAGCACTTTTCAGTAAAACGCTTATTGGTGGCAAGCTTGGCGCTTACTGTAGCGCGGTGGAGCATTATGGGCTCTGGCGCGCTTTATTGGGGGTGGCTAGTGTTAGCACAGAGCTTGCACGCGGCAAGTTTTGCGTGTTATCACGCCAGTGCCATGGCGTGGCTGCATGCGTACTTTCCATTTAAATTTGCAGGCCGAGCACAAGCGTTTTATGCAAGTTTCTCGCTAGGAGCAGGTTGGGCATTGGGTGCTATTTTGGCGGGAGCTTTATGGGAAGAATGGCAGCAAGCGACCTTTTATATGGCTGCTCTGGCGGCAGGGGTTGCCATGGTGCTGCTATGGGTGTTTTTACCCCACAGCAGCACATCTAAGGCAGATTAACTGAGTGCTTTTTCACCAGCTTCAAGGGTTTGTAAGATTAGGGTATTAATTGTCATTGGGCCAACACCGCCAGGAACGGGTGTATATGCCGCCACACGCTGGGTGAGTTCTGCTGTGATTTGAATGTCGCCCACACCGCCTGGATGGTACCCCGCATCAATTACTACAGCACCGTCTTTAATCCATTCTGCCTGAATAAACTCAGGCTTACCCACGGCTCCAATAATAATATCTGCTTGGCGTACATGGGTTTCTAAGTGCTGTGTACGTGAGTGACAAATGGTAACGGTGGCGTTAGCACCTAATAACATCATTGCCATAGGGCGGCCCAAGATGGGGCTGCGACCGACAACCACTGCATGCTTGCCGGCAATGGGCAGTTCGTAGTGTTGCAATATGCGCATGATACCTTGGGGGGTTGCGCTGCCATAAGCTGGCTCGCCCATGCTCATACGGCCAAAGCCTAGGCAGGTGACGCCATCTACATCTTTCTCTAGAGCGATGGCATCAAAACAGGCGCGCTCGTTGATTTGGCTTGGCACAGGATGCTGCAGCAGGATGCCATGCACATCAGGATTGTTGTTCAGTGCATGAATTTCCGAGAGCAATTCCTCTGTGGTGGTGTTCTCACCAAGTTCGATGGCCAAAGGTTCTATGCCCACGCGGCGGCACGCATTGCCCTTCATTTTTACGTAGGTTGCAGAGGCAGGATCTGCGCCCACGAGGATAGTGGCGAGGATAGGGGTACGCCCGTTGGCAAGGGCTTTGAGTTTTTCTACGCGTTCGCGCATTTGTTGCTCAAATTGTTGAGCAAGTTGTTTTCCGTCTAATACTAGAGCGCTCATAAGAGGTACTCTCCTGTGAAAAGGTGAACCTTGGCTTAATATAATAAAGGCGCTAATTCTCGCATGGCCTAAGCTCCTGTGCAAAATAATTGCTTGCCTGCTGCGAGGCTGACTAATAAATGTCCTTTTGTAGATAAAATGTGCAAACGGACTCGGCTTGGCACTTTATTCTACTTTTAAGCTTGACCAAGTGTGGGGGAGCCACTAATATCTCGCACCACACATCGGGGTGTAGCGCAGCCTGGTAGCGCACCTGCTTTGGGAGCAGGGTGTCGGGGGTTCGAATCCCTCCACCCCGACCAGTTTTAAATATGGCAGTTTTTCGATGTTTGCGCCTGTAGCTCAATTGGATAGAGCAACGGCCTTCTAAGCCGTAGGTTGCAGGTTCGATCCCTGCCAGGCGTGCCAATCGCCGAAGCAGGAAAGTTATGGTGGCTGTAGCTCAGTTGGTAGAGCCCCGGATTGTGATTCCGGTCGTCGTGGGTTCAAGTCCCATCAGCCACCCCAAAAACAACACCTCAGCAAATGCTGGGGTGTTTTTGTTTGTACTGTAAAAAGTCTTTTTAGCATAGGCATGCGGATTATGTTCGGCTATAATGCGCGCCTTTGAGAGGCGTCCAGCGCCGTATTTCTCACCACAGACATTACACAAGGTTGTATTAAGGAAGAGGAAATTATGCAAGTTTCTGTAGAAGTGACATCTGGCCTGGAGCGACGCCTAACGATGGGTGTGCCTGCCGAAAAGCTCGATAACGTTGTTAATGATCGCTTGGCGAAAGCACAGAAAAACTTGCGATTGCCTGGTTTTAGACCAGGCAAAGTACCCATGAGCGAAGTGCGCCGTCGCTTCGGTAAAGAAGTTCGTTTGGAGGCCATGGGCGAGTTGATGCAGCAATCCTTCTTCGAGGCGGTAGAGCAGGAGAAGATCGAACCTGCAGGCATGCCACGTTTTGAGCCCATTAGCATGGAGCCCGGTGAAGAAGTTAAGTTCAGCGCTACCTTTGAAGTATTCCCCGAGGTTGAGCTAGCAGATTTTGCTAACCTTGAAGTCGCTAAACTGGTTTCCGAAATCAAAGATGAAGATGTTGATAAGCTCATCGAAGATTTGCGTGCCCAGCGAGCCACTTGGAAAGAAAAGGAAGGCGCAGCTGCCGAGGGCGACCGTGTTAACATTAATTATGTGGGCACTCTAGAGGGTGAAGCGTTTGAGGGCGGTACAGCAGACGGCCAGAATCTTGAGCTCGGCTCAGGTCAAATGATTCCTGGTTTTGAAGATGGCATTGTTGGTTTGAGCGCTGGTGAAGAGAAAACCATTGATGTGACCTTCCCAGAAGATTACCACGCTGAAAACCTTAAAGGCCAAGCTGTTCAGTTCGCTATCACTGTGAATAAAGTAGAAGAGCGTGAGCTGCCTGAAGTTGATGCTGAGTTCATGGCGCAGTTTGATGTGGAAGACGGTGATCTTGACGCTTTCCGCGCAGAAGTAAAGAAAAACATGGAGCGCACCCTAAAGCAGAACGTGGAGGCCAAAATTAAAGGCAAAGTTATGGATGCCTTGGTGGAAGCCCATGAGTTTGATATCCCGAAAGCGCTAGTGGATGGCGAAGTTATGCGCATGCGTCAGCAAATGGTGCAGCAGTTTGGTGGCGGGCAGCAGTTTGATAGCAGCATGCTACCAGCTGAGTTGTTCACCGAGCAGGCGGAGCGCAGCGTACGACTAGGCTTGATTATTCGTAATATTGTTCAAGAGCACGACGTGAAAGCCGATGAAGATAAAGTGCGTGCCCATGTGGAAGAAATAGCAGCACAGTATCAGGATCCACAGGAATTGATTGACTGGGTTTATAGCAATCCAGAACAATTGCAGCAGCTTGAAGGCGCTGTGCTTGAACAGCAGGTAGTGGATTTGGTGATGGCTAAAGCAAAAGTAGAAGAGAAATCTGTAAGCTATGCTGAAGCTGTGAGCCAAGAGCAAGCATAATCCGCTAGTTAGCGATGCAAATTGAAATGGGGCCACTTTGGCCCCATTTTTGTTTTGAGGCGAGTATCATTGCTTGAAAAATGTTCAACTAGCGCTTTGCACGAGGCTCTTGTATAGACGAGCCTTAGCAAGGCTCTATAAGATGCTAGCTATGTGTATTTAATTATTTAGGTGGAAACCAGATGACCATAACTTCAGCTTACGCTACCGGAACAACTCAAGACACGTCAGCTATCGGCTTAGTACCAATGGTGGTGGAGCAAAGCTCACGCGGTGAACGCGCCTTTGATATTTATTCACGACTCTTAAAAGAAAGAGTGATTTTTTTAGTAGGGCAAGTAAATGATCAAATGGCAAACTTGATTGTTGCTCAACTGTTGTTCTTGCAGGCGGACAACCCAGATAAAGACATTAATATTTACATTAATAGTCCTGGGGGTTCTGTCACAGCAGGTATGGCAATTTATGACACCATGCAATTTATCAAGCCAGATATTAGTACTATTTGCGTTGGCCAAGCATGCAGTATGGGAGCATTTTTGCTGGCAGCGGGTACGGAAGGCAAGCGTTTTGCTTTGCCTAATTCGAGAATTATGATTCACCAACCCTTGGGCGGCTTCCAGGGGCAGGCATCTGATATTGAGATCCATGCTCGCGAGATTCTCTACATTAAAGATAAACTTAACAACTTGTTAGCCCATCACACTGGTCAGCCCTTAGAGCGTATCGAGGAAGACACTGATAGAGATAACTTTATGGCTGCTGATTCAGCTAAAGAGTACGGCTTGATTGATCAGGTGCTGACAAAATATAGTGTATAAAAGATTTATGCCGCTTAACCCTTGAAATTCAGTTGAGCGGCAGCATTAAGAGATAAGTATCAAGCAATCAAATTATTAAGAGGCGGACTATGAGCGATCACAGCGGCGGTAATAATAAAGATGGCAAGCTGCTTTTTTGCTCCTTTTGCAATAAAAGCCAGCACCAAGTGAGAAAGCTCATCGCAGGGCCTTCTGTATTTATTTGTGATGAATGTGTTGATTTGTGTAATGACATTATCCGCGAAGAAATTAGCGAGGATAATGCCAAAGAAGCTGAAGACAGGCTCCCAAGCCCGCAAGAAATTAAAGACACCCTAGATAATTTCGTTATTGGGCAAGAAAGGGCAAAACGTGTTTTATCCGTGGCGGTGTATAACCACTACAAGCGTCTTCAGGCTGATAAAATTAATACCAAAAACAAGAAAGGCGAAGAAGTAGAGCTTGGCAAGAGCAATATTTTGCTAATAGGCCCCACGGGAAGCGGTAAAACGCTTCTTGCGGAGACGCTCGCACGCTTGCTTAATGTGCCTTTCACCATTGCAGATGCCACCACACTAACAGAAGCGGGTTATGTGGGGGAGGATGTGGAAAACATCATCCAAAAATTGCTGCAAAAATGTGATTACGATGTGGAAGCAGCACAACGTGGCATTGTTTATATTGACGAGATCGACAAAATATCGCGCAAATCAGATAACCCCTCAATAACACGGGACGTGTCTGGTGAGGGTGTGCAACAAGCGTTGCTTAAGCTTATTGAAGGCACAGTTGCTTCTGTTCCGCCTCAAGGTGGTCGCAAGCACCCGCAGCAAGAGTTTGTGCAAGTTGATACGTCTAACATCCTCTTTATATGTGGAGGCGCTTTTGCTGGCCTCGAAAAAATTATCGAGGAAAGATCAGACAAGGGGGGAGGTATTGGCTTCCTTGCAGCTGTTAAAAGTGAGGAAAACACCCAGGCGCTAGGTGAGCTCCTGCTCGATGTGGAGCCAGAAGACCTTATTAAGTTTGGTTTGATTCCCGAGTTTATTGGTCGTTTACCTGTGGTGGCCACCTTAGAAGAGCTCACTGAAGATGCGTTAGTTCAAATTCTTACTCAGCCCCGTAATGCGCTAACCAAGCAATACGAGCGTCTGTTTGAGATGGAAGATGTTGAATTGGATTTCCGTGAGGATGCTTTGTCTGCCATTGCCAAGCTGGCAATGGAAAGAAAGACAGGTGCTCGGGGGTTACGTTCAATCATGGAAAATATTCTGCTTGATACCATGTTCCAAGTCCCCACTTTAGAGGGGGTTATTAAGGTTGTAGTGGACGCAGCCGTGGTACGTGGCGAATCAGAACCCCTTCTAATTTATGAGCGAAGCGAAAACACTTCTAAAGTTGCGCCAGATTAATTAAATCTGGCGTTTATTTCCTTTTACGTCGTTTCGTTACCGAGAGGCAAAGAGTGCAAAAGACAGTTCCTGTTTTACCGCTGCGTGATGTAGTGGTGTATCCCCATTTAGTTATTCCTTTATTTGTAGGGCGTGCTCGTTCGGTCACTGCACTTGAAGAAGCCATGGCCAATGACAAGCAAATATTGCTAGTGGCTCAACGCAAAGCAGAGGACGATGATCCAGCACAAGAAGATTTGCATCAGGTTGCTACAGTAGCTTCGGTTTTACAGCTATTGCGTTTGCCAGATGGGACCGTAAAAGTATTGGTTGAAGGTCAGTACCGAGCTAGGATTTTAAGAGCTGAGCTTGCTGATGAAGATAATGACGCGCCACTAATGGCCGAGGTGGAGGAGTTACGTCCTATCCCAGTGGCAGCGGCTGAAGCTAGTGCAATGGTAGAGAGCCTAAAGGCTCGTTTGCGTGAGTATGTGGAGCTAACTCGTAAGGTTGGCGAGGATATGCTCAGCTCAGCGGAAGATATTCAAAGCCTTGAGCATCTCACCGATACTTTGGCCGCGCATATTCAGCTGGCCTTAGAGGATAAGCAAAACTTGTTAGAAATGCTTAACCCCCTCGAGCGCGCAGAGCAAATTGCCACCCATATGGCGGCAGAAATTGACATATCAAATGTGGATAAAAAGATTCGCGGCAGAGTTAAGCGCCAAATGGAGCGCAGCCAACGCGAGTATTACTTAAATGAGCAAATCAAAGCTATCCAACGCGAGTTGGGCGAAATTGATGAAAATGGTAATGAATTGGATGCTTATGAAACAAAGATCAAAGCAGCCAAGATGACCAAAGAAGCTGAAGAAAAATGCTTGTCAGAGCTTAAAAAGCTTAAATCCATGCCACCTATGTCAGCGGAAGCCACTGTGGTGCGGAGCTACCTTGATTGGATGATAAGCGTTCCTTGGCGCAAACGCACTCGAGTGAGAAACGATCTTGCTAAAGCCAAGGAAATTTTAGATCAGGATCATTACGGTTTAGAGGAAGTTAAGCAACGAATTCTGGAGTTTTTAGCAGTTCAAGGACGTGTGGGCAAGGTAAAAGGCCCCGTGTTGTGCTTAGTCGGACCGCCTGGTGTGGGCAAAACCTCTTTAGGGCAATCCATCGCTCGCGCTACCAATCGGAAGTTTGTGCGCATGGCTTTGGGTGGTGTTAGGGATGAGGCGGAAATTCGTGGCCATCGACGCACCTATATCGGTTCTTTACCAGGCAAAATTATCCAACGTTTGGCAAAAGTTGAAGTCAAAAACCCTTTATTCCTACTTGATGAAGTGGACAAAATGGGCATGGATATGCGTGGCGATCCAGCTTCAGCTTTGTTGGAGGTGTTGGACCCAGAGCAAAACAATGCCTTTGGCGACCACTATTTGGAAGTGGACTACGATCTATCCGACACGCTGTTTGTGTGTACATCGAACAGCATGAACATTCCTCCAGCACTTCTTGATCGCATGGAAGTTATTCGTATCTCGGGTTATACGGAAGAAGAGAAACTAAATATCGCGTTGCAATATTTGGTGCCAAAGCAAATTAAGGCAAATGGTCTAAAAGCTGGCGAGATTGAATTTTTTGACGAAGGAGTGCGGGGCATTATTCGCCACTATACGCGTGAGGCGGGAGTGCGAGGTCTTGACCGAGAGATTAGTAAAATTTGCCGAAAGGTGGTTACCGAGCGTGAACTAGGTGAGTTAAAAGGTAACGTTAGTGTTACTTTAGACGTGCTTGAACATTATCTTGGAGTGCAAAAATATCAGTTTGGTAAGGCCGAAGAGGAAAATCAAGTGGGCCAAGTTACCGGTTTGGCTTGGACCTCTGTTGGCGGAGAGCTACTCACCATCGAAGGTGTAGCAGTGCCAGGCAAAGGTCGTGTGACCATGACAGGCTCTTTAGGTGATGTGATGCAAGAGTCCATACGAGCCGCACATACAGTGGTGAAGTCGCGTGCAGCAAGCTTGGGAATTCGTCGTCAATTGCTAGAGCGCCAAGATTTTCACATTCATGTGCCAGAGGGCGCTACCCCAAAAGATGGTCCAAGTGCTGGTATTGCAATGTGTACCGCTTTAGTATCAATGCTTACTGGCATTCCAGTGAAAGCTGATGTGGCAATGACTGGAGAGATTACGCTGCGTGGTCAGGTGCTTGCTATTGGCGGATTAAAAGAGAAGCTCTTGGCAGCTCACCGAGGTGGTATCACAACTGTGATAATACCGAAAGAAAACGAGCGTGATCTTAAGGAAGTACCAGATACCATTAAGGCGGATTTAACTATCCAGCCTGTCAAATGGATAGATGAAATATTGGAATTCGCATTGGAGCGTTTGCCAACGCCTCTAAGCCAAGCAGAAAAGGAAGAAGATCTTGCTTGGAACGAGGGGGATAGGACAGTAACAGCAGGTAGCTTAAGCACTCATTAACTATCTTCTTTAGAATTGTTTTATCCATAGGGTTCAGCTGTTTTTTAACGGCTGAGCGTAATAAATGTTAAATAGTAGGGCTATTTGCAATGCCTTTCTTGACGGAGCTTTAAGCCGTTGGTATAAGTTGACCACCGATTAAGCGTGTCTACTAGGCTTTACAAGGGCTACAGCTCCTTTAGGGCAATAAGGCATTGTTGAGTTCATAATTAAAACTAAGGGGAATTGCGTGAACAAATCAGAATTAATTGATGCTATTGCAACACAAGCAGATTTATCTAAGGCCGATGCTGGTCGTGCATTAGATGCGACGATTCAAGCTATTACTGGCGCTTTGAAAGAAGGTGACAGTGTGGCGCTTGTAGGTTTTGGAACCTTCTCTGTTAAGCAAAGAGCGGAGCGTGAAGGTAGAAACCCTAAAACAGGTGAAGCCATCACTATTCCTGCAGCAACAGTGCCAGGCTTTAAAGCAGGTAAAGCACTAAGAGATGCTGTTAACAGCTAAAGTGGTACGGAGCGAATCGCAGCTGGTATAAAGCAGTAAACCTATGTTATGCACGCTCCACCGAATAAAAGCGTACCCAGCTCGTTTTGGGTACGCTTTTTTATTATTATAATGCGAACATTTTCTAGCATTTGAGACAAAATTATTAGGGAGACCACATGCAAGGGTTTAGAAAATTCTTGCGCGGGACAGGAGGTAAAGTCCTGCTGGCCGTGATTATTATTCCTTTCGTTATCACTGCTTTTTACGGCTACTTCACTGGTGGTGGCGGCTCCGAAGTAGTGGCCAAAGTAGAAGGCAATCCTATTTATTGGCCACAAGTTGAGCAAGAAACAGCACGTATGCAACAACGTTTGGCCTCGCAAGTTCCTGGTGTGGATCAGCGTACCCTCGATCAGTTAGTGCGCCCCTCGATGGCTTTGGAAGGCCTAATTAATGAGGCCCTCGTTCTTAACAATGCCTTAGCCTTAAAACTCAATGTTTCTGAAACTCAAGCATTGCGATATTTGGCGCAGCTAGAAGATTTTCAAGATAACGGTCGTTTTTCGTCAAATCAGCTTGAACGGGTGGCCAGAAACCTTGGTTACACCCCCAACGGTTTGTTGCGCATGGTAAGCCGTGACTTGCTGCAGAATCAGTGGCGCATGGGTTTGTTGCAAACAGAGTTTGCACTGCCGAAGGAACTACAAGAACTGAAGCGCCTAGGCGAGCAAGAGCGAGATGTGGAGTATGCGCTTGTGAGCGTTCAGGAACTTGCTGGCAAGCAGAATGTTGATGATGAGCAGCTGTCTGAATTTTATAGCAAAAACAGCGAACAGTTTATTTTGCCTGAGCATTTTGTTGTGAGCTATTTAGAGCTTGGGCTAGACGATGTTGAAGGTATTGAAGTTACCGATGAAGACGTCAGGGCGGCTTATGAAACTCGACGTAAAGCCATGGAGCAGGATGATGCAGGTAGTGAACGCCGTCGTATTGCCCATATCTATATTGACCCTGCCAGCGTAGGTGGCTTTGAAGCCGCTCGTGATAAGCTGCAAGACGTAAAACAAGCCATTGAAGCTGGCGAATTAGATTTTGCTACTGCTGCCCGTGATTATTCAGAAGACTTCGCTTCAGCTAATAGCGCGGGTCAACTTGGCTTATTGTCTAAGCAAGATTTGCCAGACTCTTTATCTCAGGTTGCTTTCTCGTTGGCTCAAGATGAAATATCTGAGCCTGTGCGCAGTGATGATGGATACCACTTATTGTTGGTGGAGCACATCCAAAGCAAAAGAACGTCTTTTGCCAGCTTTGAAGAAATGCAGGACACGCTCCGCGAAGAATTATTTAAAATCAAAGCAGAGTCGGTTTTGTTTGATAAAGTCGGCCAACTTGAAGAACTTGCTTTTGAGCACCCAGATTTAGAGATGCCTGCAGAGGTGCTCGGTCTAGAGCTTAAAGTTAGCGAACCTTTCTCTTTACAGGCTCCTTTTGAGCCTTTTACAAACCCTGATGCCGTGGACGAGTTAATGGCTCCAGAGGTGCGCGATGGTAGCCATAATAGCCGCTTGGTAGAAGTAGGAGAGGACAGCTATTTCGTCTTCCATGTGACGGAAATTATTCCTGCAAAGCCAATTCCTCTGGAGGAAGTGGCTGATGAAATTCGCTCGCAAGTTGCTTATGAACAAGCCAGTGAGTTGCTTGCAGAACAAAAGCAAAAGCTCGAACAGGCCCTGCAAAGCGGTAGTACCTTTGATGAACTAGTGGCCATTTTGGATACCGATACAAAGGAGCTACTAGGATTGCAGCGCGATAGCTCGGAGCCCATTACCCGTTTTGCGTTCAGCATTCAGAGGACAACTGGTGATGCGCCTATGATGGCGGTGCGCCAGTTAAGCAATGGGGATCTAGCTTTAGTCAAGATAAATGAAATCCGTGACGGCGAAACTCTGCTAAGCCCAGAGGAGCAACAGCAAACTCTGGCAATATTGGCACGCATGGAAAGTCAGTACGTGGAACAATTGCTTACCGAGGCATTGCGTGAGCGCGGTAAAGTAAAGCGCTACTCGAGCCGTATTGATAGATTGCAATCGCGCGGTAGCGGCGATGATTTTGACTAATCAAATCTGAAAATAATCAGGCGACTTAATGAACTGACCCCAAAAAGTTGGACATACTTTTTGGGGTTTTCTATGTCTAAATATTTAATGCAGGGATGCTAATTGTTTTTGCTGTGCGGCTGATAGCTTTAATGCCCTAAGCCCATTGGCAACTACCACTAAACTCACCCCCACATCGGCTAAAACAGCCATCCACATATGGCTGATTCCCAGTAAGGCCAAGAATAAGATAATCGCTTTAACTCCCACTGCGATACTTATGTTTTGCACCACCAAGCGGTGTGTGCGTTTTGATAAATTAAAAAAGTAAGGTAGCTTGGCCAGGCTATTGTCCATAAGCATCACATCCGCAGCCTCTCGCGCCACATCAGTGCCTGCTTGCCCCAAGCTGATACCAATATCTGCCTTCGCAAGAGCTAAGCCATCATTAATGCCGTCACCCACCATGGCTATGTGTTTACCTTGCTGTTGCAAGCTTTCGATATGCTTGGCCTTGAGTTCAGGGCTCTGACGGTGATAAACCTCAGAGATACCCACACTCTGGGCAATCATTTGTGCACTATGAGCGTTATCTCCAGTTAGCAACAGTAGCTGCATTTGCTGCTGTTTTTGCAGTACAGACAAGCTTTCTTTGGCCAGTGGGCGCAGCGTATCCTGCAAGGCGTAGAGCACCAAGATTTTGCTGTCATTAGCGAATAGGGATACAGAGCACCCTAGCTTTTCCCAATGAGTTGTTTGCTCTAGCCAGTAGTGCGCATCCTCATCACTGAGATTTACTTGAGTGAGAAGCCAGGGCAAGTTGCCAAGTAAATAACGTTCGCCGTTTAGCCAACCACTGATGCCACCTCCCACATGGTCACTCACTTTGCTAAAGCCTTCTTGTTCTAAGGCCCTAGGGTATGTTGCGGCAATGGTCTGGGAAACAGGATGTTGGGAATGGCTAGCCAGCTCGGCCCCTAAAGCTACATGTGCGTCGAGGCCAGCTTGGGTGCTTTGTACCTTGGGTTTGCCTTGTGTAAGCGTCCCAGTTTTATCAAACACCACTGTGTCGATGTTTTTGCCTAACTCAAGGTAAGCACCACCTTTGATTAAGATGCCGGCGCGCGCGCCGTGGGTTAATCCTGCCGAAATAGTCACCGGAGCCGCTAGTACAAGAGCACACGGGCAAGCAATAACCAATAACACAAGGGCTGCATAAACTGCAGAGAACCAAGTGTGCTGAGTCAGTATCGGCAATAGCAATGCGGCAGCAATGGCAATAGCAAACACGGCGGGCGTATACACTTTCGCGAACTGATCAATCCAACGCTCAATGGGTACCTGTTGTTGTTGGGCTTGCTCAATGAGTTGGATCATTTTAGCTAGTGCAGTTTGGTCGCTTGTTTGCTTCACTTCTACTTCGATGCTGCCCGTAATATTAACTGTGCCGGCTAACACAAGATCCTGTGCTTTCTTTTCAACGGGTAGGTTCTCTCCAGTAAAAGCCGCTTCATCGACAGTGGAGTGTCCATGCAAAATAACACCATCTAAGCCGATGCGTTCGCCGGGCGCCACACGAATCTTCATGCCAGCTTGTATATGGCTAACGAGCATTTGCTGCCATTTGCCCTGATGCCAAACCAATGCTTGTTGTGGTGCAAGAGTGAGGAGCTTGGCAATGCTGTGGCGCGCTTTATCCACAGTGCGGGCTTCAATGTGGTCAGCTAAGGTGAACAGCACCATTACCATGGCTGCTTCAGCCCACTGACCTATCAGAAAAGCACCCGTTACCGCTACCGACATCAATGAATTAACGTTTAACTTGCCTTGCTTCAGCGCCTGCCAGCCCAGTTGGTAGGTGCGCAGGCCACCTAAGGCTATAGCAACCAACGCAAGCGCTGCAGCGATCCAGGGCGTGTCGGCACAAAAATGAATAAGCTCGGCCGACAGTGCAAATACTGCCGCTAATCCTAATTTTATGTAGCTAGTGGTGGGCCCTTTAGCATCAGTCTCAGCAGTCTTGAAGCCATGTTCAGCCAACACAGAGGTTATCGGAGCTCGCAGGTTTGTGGGAGCTTTAACCTTGAGTTGGTGCTGGCTTAAATTAAATTCTAGCCGCTCAATGGGGAATCTACCTAGCAGCTGACGAATGGCCCTCTCCTCGGAGGGGCAGTCCAAAGCGGGGATGGTTAACACAAAGCTATCATTATCGGCAGATAGTGGGGCTTCTGCCGAAGGCGTTGAATGTGAACATTGCGACATTGCACTTCTCCAAACATCATCACACAATGGAGTAAACAGCTTGGAGTAACTCTAAGGTCAAGAGTGGAGGACTAATAATATGAAAATAGGTGAACTTGCTGCCCAAACGGGGGTGAGCACAGACACCATCCGTTACTATGAAAAAGTGGGTTTGCTACCCGCAGCTAACCGCGACAACAACAATTATCGTAATTATAACGAGCAACACGTTAGCTATTTACGTTTTATAAAAAACTGTCGCCAGCTTGATATGTCGCAGGAGGAAATTCAGCGCCTGTTAAGCTTAGCCACGGAACCGCTAGAAAGCTGTGACGATATTAATGCTCTTTTAGATGCACATATTCTGCATGTGCAGCAGCGTATGACAGAGCTTTTGCAAGTGGAAGCAATGTTGAAAAATATACGTCAACAGTGCAATTCACCTACGCAGGTGCAGCACTGTGGAATTTTGGAAGGCTTGCGAGAGGTGGGAATAGTGGCGATAGAGAATAAAAGTAGCCATGTGGTTTGAGCGGAATAATTACGCAGCCTTCTACTAAGGTAGTATTGGTTCAAAATAAATAAGGAAGCAAAATGGCATTGAACTATGACACGTTAAAGGCGCGGCAACGCAACGAACGCGACACTTATCCTGAGGCTATTAGTTTACGAATTCATAGGGCGCTAAGTTGGTTGGATAGGGCGGAGCAGTGCGAGGATGAAGATGGGCGATTTATCTTTTTGTGGATTGCTTTTAATGCTGCTTATGCTAACGAGTTGGGCAGTGTCTCCATCACCGAGGGCGCGCAATTTAATCATTTTCTTAGCCGTCTAGTGGAGCTCGATAACGATAATAAGATTTATCAAATAATTTGGAAACAATATGCGGGTGCCATTAGGGTCTTGCTTGATAACCATTATATCTACCAGCCGTTTTGGAATTTTCATAATGGGCGTTCCGGTGCTGAGGACTGGAAAGAGCAATTTTCTCGCGATAAAGCTGCTGCCCATAGAGCCTTGGCTGCAAATGAAACCGGTAAAGTACTAGGCATTATATTTAACCGCCTATACACGTTACGGAATCAGCTAGTACATGGTGGCGCCACTTGGGGAAGTAAAACAAACCGCAATCAACTGAGAGACGGCAATCAAATTCTTGGTGATTTGGTGCCTATTATTATTGAATTATTAATGAATAACGCCTCGGTTTATTGGGGGGATGCTTGTTATCCCGTTGTTGATTGATGTGTGGTTGTTCACAGTAGGCAGACTAATAGCAAGAACTCTCTGGTCACACTTTAGTTGACTATGATATGCTGCTGATGACTAAGGAGTCTGGAACGGCCTAAGCCTTTGGCGCGAAAAAGTAGTTTTGGGTCGCTAAGTATAAAAAGAACTGCTGGGGAGGCAGAGTCCATGAAGCCAGTAAAATGGTCTAACTACCTAAGTGCCGCATTGGCATTTGTCTTGGTGGCGTTATTTATGGTGGCGCCTTCGCCTACCTACGCTGAAGTAGATAAGTCTGAGGAGGTCGAACAGGGGTTGCGTTTAGTATCGCCTCTTTTGGCAGAGCGTCGGGTGAAGGACCTACGCTCGCATATCCAATTAATGTTTGAATCCCCTCACGCTGTGGCAAGTGATCCCCGTACACCTGCTGGAAGAGCAGATGAATTTGGGGGTAACTTTTGCGCTGCTTGTCATGGCGATGGCTTTAAGCATTTTTTTAAGGTGGGTGAAGACGTTTCTGCTAGCACTGTTAACGATACTTGCCTGAACTGCCATAGCGGTGGAGACAGAATGCATTGGTCAGGCGGGCCACACGAGATGGGTGATATGGCTTGTGTAGATTGCCATAGCATGCATAACAAAAATGAGCGCCTGCTTCGTACCACCACACAATTGGAGCTTTGTTCAAGTTGCCACCTAGAGCGCCGAGCAGATTTTAACCGTCCTTATCACCACCCTGTGAAAGAAGGACAAATGGTTTGTACAGATTGCCATAACCCGCATGGCACCGTTACACCAACTCTACTACGCGGCAGCGATGTGAACGAAACCTGTTACGGCTGCCACGCTGAGCATCGTGGGCCTTTCTTGTGGGATCATGAGCCTGTGCGCGAAGCATGTATTAATTGCCACAACCCGCATGGTTCTGTGAATACCAATATGTTGGTTTCTCGTCCAGCGCAACTTTGCCAGTCTTGCCACATAACAGATACTTCCCATCCAGCAGATGTAATGGATGGCAGTACTGCAGGCGCTATGGGCAATTTCGATGCCATGCAAGTAGGGCGTGGTTGTGTGAACTGTCACTCACAGGTGCATGGTTCTAATCATCCTGGCGGCGCTTTTTTCCGCAAATAAGGGCATACAGCTTATTGGGGGCATGACAATGAAAAATAAAACACAAAACCTTTGTCAGCTACTCGCCTTTGCTGCGGCGGGTAGCGTGAGTTTGGGAGCGTTGGCTTCCACACCTTTTTCCACCGCTATACCGCCAGGGCCAGAGCAAGAAGAAATAGAATTCAGTGCTAAATACCTTAATAAAGATAGTGTACGTATCCACCGTTACACGGGGCCGGTAGAAGAGGGTATGCAATATGGGGTGGATATTAATGCACTCTATAAAGATGGTGAAAAAGATAACCGCTACAGCCAGTTTCAAGTTAAAGGCTTAGGGACTAACTCCCAGTACTTTAAAGCAAGAGTTGGTGAGCAGGGTAATTACAGCACCGCTTTCGAATACCGCGAAAGGCCTTTGTTTCACTATCTTGACTTATCTTCACCCCTTCACGGCAATAGCCTCCACTTGCCTGCCCTTAGTGGAGGCACGAGTTTAGGTGACGTTCAAGAGAGCTGGGACATCAAACACAAACGAGAAAGTATACGGATCAGTGGCCAAAAGGTGCTGAATCGCGAGTGGCGAATGAATGTGCTACTTAATCGCGAAGATAAAACCGGTCGTCGTTTGCAAGGTTATGGAGAGTGGTTTAGCCGTGAGGGCTTTCAAATGCCAGCGCCCATTGATCAGCGCACGGATCAGGCAAGCCTCACATTAGAATATGCAGGCAAAAAGTTACAAAGCCGCATGGGTTATCACGTTTCAGAGTTTAAGCAACTAGGAGACGAATATTTCCTGGTGGACGACGGTTTTACTGTGAACCCAGCTAACCCGCGTCGTCGCCATATGGCTATGTCCCCCGATAGTACGCACCAACAGCTAAACGCTTCTTTAGCGTATCAATTTAGCGCGGATACAAGGGTGAGCACAGAGTTAGATTATGGTCGCGCGCGTCAAGATAATCGGTTTGTGCGCGATCCTGATTATTTTAATGTGTTGAACTTGATAGGTATGGATTCTCTTAATGCCAAGTTCGATACCACACGCTTTGCAGTACGAGGTACTCATCGTGTGAACAACGATATCCGATTGCGTGCCAATTATCGTTTCGATGATAGGAATACGCGCACCACCATGCATCGCAACCTGCCAAGTGAGTTTGGTACTTTACGTACTATGCGGCCCATAGATCTGCGCCGACACACCATGGATATAGATGCCAATATGCGGGTGCTAAACAACTCCACTTTACTGCTGGGGGTTAAATATGAAGACACGGATCGCTTAGTGGCTGCGCGTAGCGAAACCGAAGAAACCACAGTGCATGGACGCTTGCGTACACGCATAAGTCCAGAGGTTAGCACGGGGTTAAAAGTCAGCTACGCCGAGCGCGTAGGGAGCACCTATGACGACACTGTTACCGGCAACCACGAAGCACTTCGTAAATACCATTTAGCCAGCGTTGACCGTTCCAATGTGGCGGCCAATATTAACTGGAACGCTTTAGAACAAATGGCATTGGGAGTGGAAGTTACCTGGAAAGAAGATCGCTACAAGAAATCCGAGTTAGGGCTGCAATCCGATGACCGAATGGCATACACCTTAACCGCAGATTACTTTCCCTCTAGCAGGCTTTCTGGCTACGGCTACTTTACCTTTGAGAACGGTGAGCGTGAACAGGCCGGGCTTAGCCAGCAGCTACGTCACGAGCTAAGAACTTATACCGTTGGCCTGGGTGGCCGTGGCGACATTACTGAAGACGGCCGCTGGGGCGCTGGCGCAGATATTCTTTATATCACCAGCTATACGGATATTAAGGCCACGCAAGGGGCCGATTTTAATAAGCTGAAAAACAAGCTCCGTGAATTGCGCCTTTATGGTGACTGGAAGCCTCGTGAAAACACTACGGTTAAGCTGATGTACATGGCTCACCAGTATCGAGAAAACGATTGGGCATTAGATCACAATCAAGTGGGTACAAATAGCAGCTACTGGTTTATGGGGGCTGAAAACTACAGCCAAACTGTTCACATGATTATGGGGTCAGTGGCATACCGTTTCTAAGTGCCCTGAGCTAGTAAAAGAATAATTAAGTAGGAGTGTTGAGCCATGTCACCTAAATATGCTTATACACCACGTTTTAGGGGAGCCTTGCTCGCTTTGCTAGCAGCGTTGTTTTTAGCCGGTTGTATGTCTGAAGATGACAAGCGCGGCAATGTAGAGCTTGATAATGCTCAAGTAGGCAGCGGGGAAGTATTCCACGGCGCCGAATGGGCCACTATTAAAAACCTAGATCCGCGCGGCGAACAATGTATCGATTGTCATGGCAAGAACAATGATATGTCGCCATATAACAGTGGCTTTATGGCGCACAATGTTGGGTTGCAGAAGAATGACACGCCAGAGAGTTTGGGGCTTGCAAATTTAAAAATCACAAGCGTCAACATTAAACCTGGTGTTGATGAAGGCATTGTAGAAGTGAGCTTAAGCGAGCCAATGCCAGTGGGTGCGAACTTTAACCTAGTGTTTGCGAAACTCTCCCCACGTGTGCGCCATAGCCGCGGGCACGATTGGCAAAACTACCTTAACGCTCCTAATGCGCGCAGCGCTAATGATCCTGATGTGGTGATTCCTGTGGGGGTTTCACCGCAACGTGCCCAGGGCGATTTTGTTAGTGTGGATGGCACCCGTCTTAGCTTTGATTTAAAAGAGGGTTACGGGTGGGGTGAACACAGCTTCACAGTAACAGATGAAAACGGTGTTACCCATCAATATTCAGGTATTGTGGGCACTAAAGTGGTCATTGAGGGCTTGAGCGAGCATAGGTATTGCCACGAGGCGGATCCCCTCGCGAATCAAACTGAAACCGATGCCGGTGAAAAGCTCATTTGTTGGTGGCCTGATGGCACTCACTTACCCGCTGGGGTGTTTGTGGGTGATGATGATCACTTCTATGTGAGCTTTGATGAAGGCTATACCCATCGCGTGGGCTTGGCACTTCGAGGAGCCACTCCTGCCTTTAACACATGGTTTGATTTTATTCCGAACCAGCCTGAGGTGGTGATCGATGAGCAGTGGCACAAGGAATATAACGATAAATTTTTGGCCATTGGTTGGGGGCGCAATACACAGGCAGAAAATGCTGTATTTCAGCAGGAACCTGCCTCCCGTGAAATTGTGGATATTCAAAGCTGTAACTCTTGTCATGATAGCTTAACGCGCCATGGCGATCGTTCTGAAACTCAACTCTGTGTAACTTGCCATAACCCGGGTAATTTAGAGCCTCGTTCTGGTCGCAGTGTGGATTTAAAACAATTGGTGCACCGTATTCACCGTGGTACTAATTTGCCCACCCTAGCTTCTGATATTGTGAAAGAGCGTGATGATATTTCACAAAAAAATAACGCCAAAGGAGGCATGGGTTTATTAGGTAAACTTGCCACGGATTGGACTAAAGTGCGCTTTCCACAGGGCCCAACACCAGGAGATGCGGCGGGTATTACCAACTGTGTGAAGTGTCATATGGGGCCCGACACGCAAGCACTTGTGAGCGGGTTTGCTGAAGAGCTAGGGGCCGGTGAGGATGTTCAAGCGGATTTAAAGCTCGCAAAAGTGACCCCTCAAGGGGATAACTGGCTTGGCGTGCGCTCCATTGAGGCGTGCCGTGCTTGTCACGATAGTGTGATTTGGCAAAACA
>DAHVSB010000016.1 GCA_027324795.1 Alcanivoracaceae bacterium | reverse complement strand
TTTTATAACCTGGAAACTCTTTGCTCTCGGGCCATAAAAATTCATTGCTAGCTATGGATTGCGGTGCACCATAATAAGGGTCTATCGTTTCGGGCATTTCGGCAATGGTGAGGTTTACGGGGTGAATGCAGGTGTGCTTGCCCGTTTGTTTGTGTGGGTCGGGGGCGTTAGAGCGCAGCAACAATGCAGGCGTGTTAATAGCGCCGCCCGAGAGCACATAATGCTTTGCTCGCACTTCCACGGTGACCCCTGTGGGGGTTACGCACGCTTCGTCTAGGGCGTAGGCGGTAAGGCTGCTTACTTTGCCATTGCTGTGCTCAATGCGCTGCACACTTAAGCGATGCACCAAGGTGGCGCCATTTTTTAGTGCCGCCGGAATGGTGGAAACCAACATGGATTGCTTGGCGTTTACTGGGCAGCCATAGCCGCAGTAACCACTGTCCCAACAACCCACCACGTTGCGCGGAATGCCGTGGGCTTCCCAACCGAGCTTTTCTGCTCCTTTGGCTAGCACAGAGTTATTGGGGTTAGGTGCTTGACGCCAAGGTGCCACCCCTAAACGTTGTTCCATCTGTGTGAACCATGGATCCATATCTTTTGCGCTGGCGCCTTTTACCCCGTGTTTGTCCGCCCAGTGTGCGAGGGTTTGTTCGGGGGTGCGAAAGCTAGAAGTCCAATTGATGGTGGTGGAGCCGCCCACGGAGCGGCCCTGCAATACGGCAATGGCACCATCCGAAGTAGCACGCCCACCGGCTTCTTGATACAAGTCGCGGTAGGCCTGGGCTTCGTCCATCTTGCGAAAACTGTCAGAAGTTTTAAGTGGGCCTTCTTCGAGAATTACCACCTTGAGGCCGGCGTTACTTAAAATCTCCGCTGCGGTGCCCCCACCGGCGCCACTGCCCACGATGGCCACATCGGCCTCAATGATAGTATTGCTAGTTAGGGTGGAAGCGTCGGTAACCTGCCAACCGTTAGCTATGCCTGCGGTGTAAATATCATCAATCATGGTTGAGCCTCTATTTATTAATAGCGTTATACATGTGGGCCAAAGGGCCAGGGTAGCCACTGGCGGCAAAACTTTCGGGCATAGCGAAATAGGCGTTTGCGACGAGCTTGGTCAACACACGGTAAGCAGCATTAAAGAGGCCTACGGAGCTATTACGCCAGCGTTCTAAAAATGCCTCGGCATCTTCTTGTGATGTGTCTGGCCAAGATTTTTTAATGCCTGCCGCTAGTCGGCGAGTGGGGGAAAAGCTCAGCAAATCAAGGAGTTGTCCCAATTCCTTTTGATTGGGTGAACCCAAGCGCTTACAGGTGTCATCGATACGGAGAACCACCTCATGTATCAGCTGCGGATTTTTTGCAGGTAAAGCTGTACCTAAAATAGCGGGCACCAACGCAGTAAATAATTCCACATCGGTGGGACGTAAAAAATGAAATTCCTCAGCGGTGGCTTGTCCGCTCACGCGTTTAAATCCTACCACGCCAGAAGTGATGCCCACGGTGGCAAGAATGGCTGTTCCAGCGAGGCCCACACGTAAAAAACGGCGGCGGCTTGGGTTATCTAACCCTTGAGAGTTATGGGTGGTGGACATAAAAGTACCTTTTGTTGTTGTGTTATTAAATGTTTGATTGATACTGCCTTGCGCTGAGCCTGATGGCAATAAGGCATTATTCTTGGTTGTGATACTTGCCCTTATGGTTAGGGCGCTGCCATTCTGGTGGGCGCCATAAGTGCGATAAACGTTGCCATAAAGAGCCCTTTTTTCCGATGTCTCGGCCTAAAGCGAGGTATTCGTGGCACCACAGCATAAAAATATTATTGGTGTCTATAGGTTCTGTAATACCAAATTCGGGTGTTTCTGTTTCGGGACGGAAAGTGCCGAACAAGCGGTCAAAAATAATTAAGACACCGCCGTAGTTGGTATCAATATAGCCACGGTTTTTGCCGTGGTGAACTCGATGGTGAGAAGGAGTGTTGAAGATGAATTCAATAGCGGGGTGTAGTTTTGTTACCAGGGTGGTGTGAATAAAGAATTGGTACACCAAGGACAAAGCGAAACAAACACCAATCCAAACGGGGTTGAAGCCTATCAGCGCTAAGGGCACCAGAAATAACCAACCACCATTAAAAATATTGGTGGCGTTTTGTCGCATAGCAGTGGAAAAGTTCATGCGCTCCGAAGAATGATGGGTGACGTGTGCTGCCCAAAACCAGCGTACACGGTGGCTAGCACGATGGAAAAAGTAATAGCAGAGATCTACTAAAAAGAAGAGAAGCAACCCAGTACCTATGTTGAGTGGGATATGTTCAATTAGCCGATAATGCCAAGCTACAGCAAATACAGGAAAAGAAATTAGTCCAGCAAATAATAATTCTGTGATTTGATATCCAGCCCCAAGCATAAAATTACGCACGGCCTCACCATTATCCACTAGCTTGGGGTCGTGTCTGATCTTTATATACTCCCACAAAAAAACACCGATAAATATAGGTGTTGCTAGTACGAAAATGAGCTGTCGTTCGTCAAGAGCTAACCAGTTTGGTAATATTTCGAGCAGTTGTGGTAGGCCGCTGCTGTCATAAATGTTATTAAGGTAGGCTACAATGTCCAAGAAATTATCCTTCTCTTTTTTATTGATGTATTCAGTATGCATAGAGCTGTTGTGGGAAGCTTGATAAAAAATGACATGGCTGAATAACCTCCAACTTGCCTTGAATAAGTGAAAATTATTTTGAGCCGCAAAGGCTTTGATTCTTCTTCTGCTGGCGTGCCTAACCCCTTATTTCCTGATGGCCGCTTATTGTCGCTACCGATTCCAGATGCATTGTCTCCTATTGCTTATGGTGATATAGCTCACCAATCTGAACCGTTAGGAGGCTTAGTAGAGCAGCTCACAAAGCAACGTATCTTATCCCACTACGGCGCGCATCTAGATCCGGATTTACGTATAGGTGCCTTGTCTCGCTTGCCGGGTTGGCGCCCCATGCTTGGGCAATATGGAGCGGCGCAAAGCCATTTGCGTAATCAAGGCGTGGGGGCAGGGGATGTGTTTTTGTTCTTCACCGTATTTCAGCCTGTGGTGTGTATAGATGGTGCTTATCAATGGCAGAGGCAGAGCAGGCCGATTCATGCCTTGTGGGGCTGGTTGCAAGTGGATGAAGTGTTAGATGTAAGTCATGGAAAACCTGTGCCCTATGCTTGGGCAGCTTATCATCCTCATTGTTATCGCCATCATGAAGCTAATAATGTCATCTATACCGCGCGGCAGCATCTCACCTTGGGAGGTGAAAATAGGCAGCTACGCGGTGCAGGTGTTTTTCCTTTTTTGAGGCCAGAACTACAGCTCTCCGCAGTGGATAGTACCAAACCAACGCTGTGGGAGTTGCCGTTTTGGTTTTATCCAGAAGCAGACAAAAAGCCGTTGACCTACCACACCAACCTCAACCGTTGGCAACGAGAAGGTGAACGTACCTTGCTGCAATCTGTGTATCGCGGGCAAGAATTTGTGCTAGATACGAAGGATTACCCCGAGGCGCTAGCGTGGGTTGAAGGCTTAATCAGTAGTAATGCATAAAAAAAGCGCCTGAGAATTCTCTCAAGCGCTTATCTTATTTGGCTCCGCCTGCTGGGCTCGAACCAGCGACCAATAGATTAACAGTCTACTGCTCTACCTACTGAGCTAAGGCGGAATGTCGTTGTGGGGCGTATATTAGTGAGCGCTTGGTATTACGTCAAGCGCTCTTTGTATCGTTCGCTTACTTTTTGCCCAAAGCGCTGCCAATGCGCGCAACCGCCTCTTTTAAGGTGTCTAGACTCACCGCAAAAGAGAGGCGCATGCACCCGGGTGTACCAAAAGCCGAGCCCGGCACAATGGCCACACCTGCTTCTAAGAAGCGCTCCGCAAGCTCAAGGTCATCGTTCAAACCGAGGTCCGTAATGGCTTGGTTGAAGTCAGCGAAGGCATAGAAGGTGCCATCACCTTCTAGGCAGGTCACACCAGGCAAGGCATTAAGTGCCGCTACCACAAAATCATGGCGCTCTTTAAAAGCCTTGAGCATCTCTTCTACGCACTCGTTGCCGCCACGTAGTGCAGCTTCAGCGGCTTCTTGGCCAATGGAAGAGGGGTTAGAGGTGCTTTGGCTTTGCACTTTCGTCATGGCGCCAATGAGTTTGGCGGGGCCTGCGCAGTAACCAATGCGCCAGCCTGTCATGCTGTAAGCCTTAGAGACGCCGTTGAGCACCACGGTGCGTTCATACAGCTCAGGGGTGGTGTTTAAAATATTTACGAAGGGTGTTTCCGTCCACAAAATGTGTTCGTACATATCATCGGTGGCAATAAACACCTGGGGATGGCGCACAAGCACTTCACCCAAAGCAGCCAATTCCTCACGGGTATAGGCCATACCGGAAGGATTAGACGGGCTGTTAATCATAAATAAGCGGGTTTTGGGTGTAATCGCCGCTTCTAACTGTTCTGGGGTTACCTTAAAGTTTTGCGCCACATCGGTTTCAATAAATACCGGCTTAGCACCTGCCACCAACGCAATATCAGGGTAAGACACCCAATAAGGCGCCGGGATAATTACTTCATCGCCATGGTTGAGCAAAGCCAACGCCAGGTTAAAAATGCTTTGCTTGCCGCCGGTGGACACTAAAATTTGCTCGGCGCTATAGCTAAGGTTGTTTTCGCGCTCAAACTTCTCCACGATGGCTTGCTTCAAACTTGGGGTGCCACCCACAGCGGTGTATTTGGTTTTGCCCGCCTCAATGGCCGCAATGGCGGCTTGTTTAATATGCTCAGGCGTATCAAAATCAGGCTCACCCACACTCAGGCTAATAATATCTTTGCCTTGGGCCTTGAGTTCTGCTGCCTTGCTATTTACGGCTAGCGTGGGGGAAGGTTTAATGCGGTTAACGCGTTCGGAAAGCTGCAAATCTGCCATTTGCTCCTCGTTTGTTTCGAGTCATAGTTTGCACGCACTTTGCTTGCAGCGCGTAGGTAAGGCGTTCGATTCTACCTGATTACATAGGTTTGTTTAAATGCTCAATGATGTACCAGAAGCAGGCTTCGACTTAGTGTCCTCTTATTCCCCTGCAGGGGATCAGCCCAAAGCCATCGCCGCCTTGGTGGAAGGGATACACGATGGCTTGGCACACCAGACGTTGCTTGGCGTAACGGGGTCGGGCAAAACCTTTACCGTGGCCAATGTTATTCAGCAGGTCCAGCGCCCTACGATTGTGATGGCGCCTAATAAAACCTTAGCGGCCCAGCTGTACAGTGAATTCAAAGAGTTTTTCCCCCATAACGCGGTGGAATACTTTGTGTCTTACTATGATTACTACCAACCCGAAGCCTATGTGCCGTCTTCTGATACCTTTATCGAAAAAGACGCCTCGGTAAACGAGCATATTGAGCAAATGCGCTTGTCTGCTACTAAGGCACTTCTGGAACGGCGCGACACTATTATTGTGGCCACCGTTTCGGCCATTTATGGCTTGGGTGACCCTAAAAGCTATCACGCCATGGTGTTGCATTTAGTGCGCGGCGATGTGGTGGATCAACGCGATATTTTGCGCCGTTTGGCGGAGCTGCAATACACTCGCAACGAAATGGATTTTCGCCGTGGTACTTACCGTGTGCGCGGGGATGTGATTGATATCTTCCCTGCTGATGAGGATAGCGAAGCGGTGCGGGTGGAGCTCTTTGATGATGAGGTGGATAATCTTAGCGTGTTCGATCCTCTCACGGGTGAAGTGCTTAAACGCGTGAGCCGCATCACCATTTTCCCTAAGAGCCACTATGTCACCCCCCGCGAAGTGGTGCTTGAAGCCATTGATAAAATTGAGGTTGAGCTAGAAGAGCGTCTTGAAGAACTCAAGCAGCAGGGCAAACTAGTGGAAGCGCAACGCTTAGAACAGCGCACTCGCTACGATGTGGAAATGCTCCAAGAGCTGGGTTTTTGTAATGGGGTGGAAAATTACTCGCGCTTATTTTCAGGTCGTGCCCCCGGGGAGCCACCACCCACCTTGTTTGATTATTTACCCGATGATGCCTTGCTCGTGGTGGATGAATCCCACGTATCCGTGCCGCAAATCGGCGGCATGTATAAAGGGGACCGCTCGCGCAAAGAAACCCTGGTGAACTTCGGTTTTCGTTTGCCTTCTGCACTGGATAACCGCCCACTTAAATTCGAAGAGTGGGAACAGCTAGCACCACAAATGATTTTTGTGTCTGCCACGCCGGGTAACTACGAAGAAGCACATGCGGGCCAAGTGGTGGAGCAAGTGGTGCGCCCCACTGGATTGCTAGATCCTAAAATAGAAGTGCGCCCCGCAGACACCCAAGTGGACGATGTGTTGGGCGAAATAACGCTAGCAGTGGAAAAGAATGAGCGCGTGCTGATTACCGTGCTCACTAAGCGCATGGCGGAAGACCTCACGGAGTTTCTAGGCGAGCACGGCGTGCGTGTACGCTATCTGCATTCAGATATCGATACAGTGGAGCGGGTGGAAATCATTCGTGATTTGCGTAAGGGCGAATTTGATGTGTTGGTGGGGATTAACCTGCTGCGCGAAGGCTTAGACATGCCTGAAGTGGCGTTGGTGGCCATTTTCGATGCGGATAAAGAAGGCTTTTTGCGCGCTGAGCGTTCTTTGATTCAAACCATTGGCCGCGCTGCGCGTAACCTTGAGGGCCGCGCCATCCTTTATGCCAACCGTATTACCGGTTCCATGGAGCGCGCCATGGAAGAAACTGAGCGCCGCCGCGCTAAACAGGAAGCGTTCAACCAAGCCCATGGCATTACGCCGCAGGCGCTTAACAAATCCATTCGCGATATTTTAGAAGACACTTATAGCAGTGGCGCAAGTGCCGCTACGCGTCGAGGTGGCAGCCGTCAACGGGTGGTGGCCGATGAAACGGAAGAGTACGCATTAAGTCTGGATCCAAGCAAAGCGGCGGCAGAAATCAAACGTTTAGAAGAAAAAATGATGCAGCACGCGAGGGATTTAGAGTTTGAAGAGGCAGCGGAAATGAGGGATAAGATTAAACGTTTACGGGAGCAGGCCTTTATTGGGTAGGGAGGTGAGCTCTGGGCGCAATCACCCAAAGCTCATTGCTCGATACTATTATTGCGCTTCAGGAATATCAGCTAATAGCTCGGCCAACTCACCGTTTTGTTGCATCTCTAGCAGGATGTCGCTACCACCAACTAGCTCGCCTTTTACCCAAAGCTGGGGGAAGGTGGGCCAGTTACCGTACTTGGGTAGGTTGGTACGAATCTCAGGGGCATCCAGAACGTTAACATAAGCAAACGGCTTGCCAATGTCAGACATCACTTCCACTGCTCGAGCAGAAAAGCCACATTGCGGGAATTGTGGGGAGCCTTTCATGTAAAGCACCACTGGATTTTGTTCCACCTGCTGGCGGATGATTTCCATAATATCGTCCATACGTTTAACCCATATCAGTGAATTTTAGTCGCGTGCAGTGTAGCAATCTTGCTCAATAAGGGCTATGTTTTAGCTCTTGTCGTCCTTTCATTGCACAGAGTGCATGGGGGGGCTATAGTTGAAAACTGCTCGGCAGCCTAGTGCTGCCGTTCTTCTTTTAGCATCTTTAATTCCAATAACTTCAGCGCTCAGGTCGAGATGAACGATACGTATTTAATGCCTACTTATGCGAGGCAGCCATTAACTTTTATTCGTGGTGAAGGCATTTGGTTATATGATACCAATGGCGACGCTTATTTAGATGCAGTTTCCGGTGTGGGTGTGTGTGGCTTGGGGCATTGTCACCCCGAGGTGACGCGCGTGATGCAAGCGCAAGCCCAAACCTTAGTGCACACCTCTAACCTGTACCACATCGATCATCAACAAAAGCTCGCAGAAAAGCTTTGCCAAATCAGTGGCATGGAACGTGTGTTTTTTGGCAACTCAGGCGCTGAAGCGAATGAAGCAGCGATTAAATTGGCGCGCCTTTATGGCCATAACAAAGGCATCGAAGTTCCCGCCATTATCGTGTTAGAGAAATCCTTCCACGGGCGTACCTTGGCCACGTTAAGCGCCACGGGAAATGCGGCTGTGCAAGCGGGGTTTGGCCCCTTGGTGGAAGGGTTTGTGCGCGTGCCTTGGAATGATGCCAAAGCGGTGCGTGAGGCCATCCAAGCCAATCCTAATATCGTGGCTGTGTTTGTAGAGCCCATTCAAGGCGAGGGCGGTGTACACGTACCTGCAGATAATTATTTGCCTGAATTGCGTCAAATTTGTGATGAACATGAGCTGTTGTTGATGCTCGATGAAGTGCAAACAGGTAATGGCCGTACCGGCGATTATTTTGCCGCCATGGGAGCGGGGGTAACGCCGGATGTACTCACCACCGCCAAGGGCTTAGGTAACGGTTTTCCCATCGGCGCCTGCTTGGTGGCAGGCAAAGCCACGGGACTTTTTGGTCCAGGTAACCATGGTAGTACCTATGGCGGTAATCCCTTCGGCTGTGCTGTGGGGGGTGCTGTGGTGGATACCTTGGTCAATCAAGTGCTACCCGATTTAACCGTGCGTGGCGAATACTTACGTGATGCCTTGCGTCAAAAACTGAGCCACTATCCCTTCTTTGTGGAGGTGCGTGGTAAAGGGTTTATGGTGGGCATAGAGCTTAGCCAAGCTTGCGCCGATATGGTGAATCTCGCCCGCGAGCAAAAATTATTAGTAAACGTCACCGGCGGCAATGTGGTGCGCTTGTTACCACCTTTAGTCATGAGCCGTGAAGAAATCGATATTTTAGTTGAGCGCCTCGCCTTAGCCATGGACGCCTTTGCACAGCAGTTGGAGGAAGCATGAGCCCTCGTCATTTTTTAACCCTGCGCGATTTAAGCAAGGAAGAACTCGGTTATTTAATTCAGCGTGCCATAGAGTTGAAAACCATGTTGCGCAATGGCCAACGTCATGAGCCTTTGCGCGGCAAAACCTTGGGCATGATTTTTGAAAAGGCTTCCACCCGTACCCGCGTGTCCTTTGAAACGGGGATGACGCAGTTTGGGGGTGCTAGTATTTTCTTATCCCCTCGCGATACGCAGCTCGGGCGCGGTGAGCCCATCGAGGATTCTGCGCGTGTGCTATCGCGCATGGTGGATGCGGTGATGATTCGCACCTTTGAGCATAGCAAGGTGGAATTGTTTGCGGAATATTCACAAGTCCCAGTAATAAATGCCTTGAGTGATGATTTTCACCCGTGCCAGCTGCTTGCTGATGTACAAACCTTTACTGAGCACCGCGGCAATATTAAAGGCAAAAAAGTGTTATGGGTGGGTGATGGCAATAATATGTGCAACTCTTACATGGAAGCGGCACAGCAGTTTGATTTTGAACTGGTGGTGAGTGGCCCTGAAAATTACGACCCACCTCAAGCGTTAGTGGATGAGTTTTCAAGCTATGTGACCTTAGAGCGTGATATTAATAAAGCCGCAGAAGGCGCTCATCTTATTGTTACTGATGTATGGGCCTCCATGGGGCAGGAAGAGGAGCAAGCTAAACGAGCGAAAGCGTTTGCGGATTACCAAGTAACCCGCGAGTTGCTAGATCAAGCTCACGAAGAGGTGCTGTTTATGCATTGTCTGCCCGCACACCGAGGTGAAGAGATTAGCCACGATTTGCTAGAAGACCCACGCTCTGTGGTGTGGGACGAAGCCGAAAACCGCTTGCACGCGCAAAAGGCCTTGTTGGAGTTCTTAGTCACTGGCACTCACTAAAGACTTTTAGCGAAGCACCAAAAAAGGCGAGAGCGTTAACTCTCGCCTTTTTTGTGCCTTTATTTTGCTTGTTGTTGTGCCGCAATCTCACGGGCTGTGGCGTGTAGGTGGAAGTTAGGCTTGATGGTTAATAGCAAACTCGGCAGTACAGTTAGATTGCACAGCAGTGCTATCAACATGGCTGTGCCGGTGAGCAAACCAAAATAAATGGTGGGATTAAAGTTAGATAATACCAAGATGGAGAAACCGGCAATAATTGTTATGGAGGTGAAATACATGGCGCGCCCCGTGCTGGCATGGCAGCGGCGCATGGTGGCGATAGCGTTGTTATCGCGCTGTATTTCTTCCACATAACGGTGCACGTAGTGAATGGAGTCATCCACGGCAATGCCCACACTAATGGCAGCGACGGTAATGGTCATTAAATCCAGCGGTAGGCCTATCCAACCCATGGTGCCTAATACGATTAAGGCACTGGCAATGCTTGGCGTGAGCGCAATTAATGCCACTATCACGCTGCGGAATTGCATCACCAACATTACAAATAGCGCCACAAACACCAAACCCAAGGTTTTGATTTGTGATTGGAATAGACTTTGTAGCATGTTGTTATACAGCACCAAAGCGCCCGTTAGGGTTACTTGCTCGGGCTCAAGGTCGAAGTTCTCGATTAAGCCTTTTTCAATGTCTTGCAAAAATTCATTACGCTTTAAGGTGGGGTCGGAATCCACTACCCGTAATGAAATACGCAATTGGTTACCGTCATCTGAAAGGTAGGGGCTGACGAGCTGGGTGCGTAAATCTTGCGGTAAGAAGCTCGATAGCATCATTAGCTGAAAGTAGCTTAACGGCCCGCCATTAAGCTTTTCCGCGGTTTCATAAGTGGTGGCCAGTGATAATACTTTACCCGTATGGGGGTGATCAGAAAGCCATTGCTGAATCTCTACTAACTGCTTAAGTCGTTGCGGCGTGTACCAATACGCATCTTCTAGCACAAGGCGGGGCTTGGTTTGAGCACTGGGGGTGGGCGCATCAAAATCATCAGCAAAAGGGTCATCAAAATCGGCGACATCGCTGGCAAGGTCATCAGCAAAGGAGTCGTCAGCGTTGTTTTTTACTGCATCTTTTGGGGCATTGATGACAATATCTAAGGGCGTGGTGCCACCGAGTTTGCGGTCGATTAATAGCATGCCTTGGTGGATTTCTGTGTCGTCTTTAAAGTAATCAATAAACCGGTTTTCCACCGTGAGCTTGCCAATGCCCACAAAGGATACCGCCATGGCCACGGCCATAAAAGCGAGCAAGGGCTTATGAAATTGCGTCGTAAAGCTAGCGAAAGCCAAGGTGATTTTCTGGGTAAAAGGGTTGTCTGAAGGCACAGGGCCGTTGGGCAGCACCGATAAAATACTAGGCACAATTAAATATACCGCCACCAACGCCAACATGATGCCAATGGTCATCATCCAACCAAAATCAATCACAGGGCGGATATCGCTCACCACCAAGGAGGCAAAGCCCACCATAGTGGTAGTGACCATAAAAAACGAGGGCTGAATCATATGCCGCGTGGCTTCACGCACCAACCAGCGTGGGGTTTGCTGGGGATACATTTGCTGAAATTCGCGGAAGCGAGTGACCAAGTAAATGTTGATAGACAAGGTGATAATGAGCAACAAAGCAAGGTAGTTAGAGCTAATGACGGTGACTTTCCAGTCCAGTAAGGCCAGCATAGCCGTGAGCCACAAAGCCGTGCTCGCGCACGTAATCAGCGAAATCATCACCCAGCGTGGATTGCGGAAAATAATAAAAAGTACCACCACAATAAAGAGCAAAATGCCCACACCAAAGGTTCTGAGGTCGTTCTTTACGAAGGTAATCATGTCGCTGGCTATCATGGGCACACCACCTAGAAAGAGGTCGGCTTCGTCGCGGTGGGCATCCAAAATTTCACGGAAATGCGCTACACGTTGAGCGTTACGCACCTGTCGTTCGGCACCATAATCACTGAATTGCTGGCGAATTTGCGCCAGTTCTTTGGCCTCTTTTTTGTTAATGGTTTTATGCAGCTCCTTAGTGCTGAGCTCGGTGCGACGGTTTAATAGCTCGTGATAGCGGGTGTCGCGTTCAAAGGTTACTAATAAGGCGGTGGTTTTGGCATCGCGGCTCACGAGCAGCTCATCGTAAGCGGGGTTAACCCCGGTAAATTCTTTTTCAGCCAAACGCAAGTCCACGCTGTCATCGCGTAAGGTGCGGTAGTTTTTAGCCAAGTCAGCAAAGCTGCTCGCAGGGCTAAACAACAAAGGCACATCGAGCATGGAATACACGGAGCGCACGCCATCTACCTTGCCTAGTTCGCCATGGAGCTTATCGAGGTGGGTTAGCGTATCGCGGTCAAATAAAGGGCGGCTTTGGGGCGTGTAAGTTACTACCACAAATTCGCTGCCGCCATACTGCTTAGCCATCTCGCGGTATTCGGCCAATGCTTTATCATGCTCTAGTACCAAGGTATCGGCGGAGGCATCTAAGCGGAAGTGATTCAGCTGACTTAATGAAAAGGCGATACTCGCCACCAAAAATAAAATCCAAAACCAAGGGTGACGAAGCACCAAGGTTTCATAAAGCGAAAAGAGGTGCCTTTGTTGTTGCATGAGCCGCTCCTATGCAAGTGCTCTGAGTTATTGGCGAAAGGCTAGAGTGTACCAATTCTTGCTGAAAAAAAGCGTAATCTAAGCACAGCAAATTATTTTTAACTTTTTGGAACCTTTTGAGAAAAGTAGGCTCATACTTAGTGCCCTTGCCGTTAGGGCAACTTCAGTAAGTAGTAGCTAGTAAGCAAGCAACTTTGGCGCCGTTTCCCCAGCGGCGCCTTTTTTTATGCGCGGAATAATGCGGCTTGTGTGCTTGAAAGGAAAGGGAATTCGAAAGAGAAAAGATGGGCCATCTTTGGCCCGTAAGGAACGCGGGGAGTATTATTTAGGTGCAATATCTAATTCAAAGATCCATGTGGTATCACTGTTAGCGTCTTCTGCATCTTCATAATTAATCGCAGTGAGATGAATGCGCGCATAGGTTTCGCCATTAAAGCCCTCACTATAAGACGATCAATATAAAGGCGACAAAACAAGCAAGTCATACATTGCAAATGATAATGATTATCATTAATATGCATCTGTATAGAGAATTAATAAGTTAACAACAAAGAGAGCATGATATAGCGTGCTGAGAATCGGATGCTTGTTGGTGTTCTTTGCCAGTACTATTGCAAGCTACAAGCAGCTGCCGAAAAGGCATTAGCCCCATTTTTGATAAACCCCCAGGACGCTGTGGGGCAATTAAGCGCTTTGGCGCAATAGTTTGGCGTACACCGCCGTGAGGTGGAAGCCATGCATTAAGCGGCGGTGTGCGTTTTTATTATCTGTTTATTAACAACCTAAGGTGTGAACTTATGAAACGAGTATTTTCAACGCTAGCGCTTACCTCAGCGCTGTTTCTTGCAGATGTGGGCATCGCTCAAGAAGCCCTCCAACGCCCCGATCACTTTAAGGGGCTAGAAGCGTCCACATTAGAAGTGGCGGTGGCTAATTTAACCAGCTATAACCAAAAGCTAAAACAGCGCCTAGAAGGTGAAATCACCACAGAGGATTTGGTGGCTATCCACGAGCTGACTTATACCCTAGAAAATGCGCTGGAAACTATTAGCAAAGAGTTAAAAAACGTTGCTGAATTGCTTGAAGAAGTGCACGTGGCATCTGAAACCTTTGATGCAAAGACAGCCAAAAGTAGCGGTGCTAGTTATTTGCAAGCCTCTGAGCCTTTAATTAAACCTTAGTGTATTTGCTTAGCCTCGCCTTGTATGGGGCGGGGCTAAGCTTTCAATAAAGATCTCTCCGATAACGACCTTCATGGGTTAATCGCTTTAAAGTGTTTTCGCCAAAGAGATGGAGTAGCGTTTGATGTACGCCTTCGCCCATACCAGCTTGGTTGCCACACACATAAAAGTAAGCACCACTGTTGAGCCAAAATTTTAAGCGCTGTACGTGTTCCACCAGCAAATCTTGAACGTACTGGGGCCTAACGCCGCATTGAGAAAACGTCTTGCTAATGTGGCCCGAGTCGGCATGGAGCAGGGTAGGGAGAAAGTTTTCTTGGGTAGGGCTTCGTTCGCCATAAATTAGCCAAGTATCTTTTGTGCCTTGCGCTTCTCGGTATTGCCAATGACTACGTAAACCTGCGATGCCAGAGCCTGCACCGATAAGCACTACAGGAGCATGTGCAGGCGCCGAGGCAAAGGTTGGGTTGGGGCGTACCTTTACCATAACCGAGGCTCCCAATATCAATTGCTTAGTAAGCCATCCGGAGCCTACACCTAATTCACCATTGTCTTTATGCAGCTGTCTGATGATAAGTTCTAGGTAAGGTGAATCTGCCATGGTGTTTGCAATAGAGTATTCTCGTAGCACATGGCCTTTGGGTGTGGGGATTTGGCAACACAAAATATCGCCCGCCTGCCACGCTAGTTCAGTGGTTCTAAAGCGCAATAAATACAAAGGGTCGCTGTGGCTGCTGGGGTTTAAACAAACCCGCTTAGCCAAATGCGCTGTGCCCCAAGCTTCGTCTTTGGTGGTGCTATTAAGGCCTTGCTGGTGCCAATAGTCGCGCCATAGCTTGGGTAATTTGCCGGTGCTGCTGTCATAAGTTTGGGCAGTGAACAAAGCGTGGCCTTGGTTCTTTTCAAGCCATTGATGCAATTGTAAGCCAAAGGCACAAAACTGCGGATAGCGTGAATCTCCCAGTGCTAATACACCAAAGTTTAAATGCGAAAAATCAAACTGCTGATCAAAATAACGTGCAGCAAATTGAGCACCGTTATCGGGTGCTTGGCCATCACCACAAGTGCTTGCCATAAAAAAGGCTTGTGAGCATTGTTGTAAGAGCTTGGGTGTTAGTGCATTTAGATTGATACAGTGCGCTATTTTGCCTTGATGTTGTAACGCCTGTTGTAATGTTTCCGCCATGGTTTGCGCAGTGCCTGTCTGGCTTGCGTACACTAGCAAGATGTCGCTGTTTAAGACATCAATAGAAGGCGCAGAAATTGTTATCTTGTGTATCCAAAAAACAAGCAGAAAGAGTAACGCCAAAGTCATAATTACAAAGCCTTGGTAAGGTTGGCTTTGCCAGTAATGGGTAACTCTATGTAAGGCGTTTACCCAATTCTCCCCCACTAAAGGGCCAAGCAAATCACCTGTATGCACATGCAGTCGTTGAATGCTAATGAGTTGTGAGTTATTGGAATAAAACACCACAGTATGAGCTTTGGGGAGGTTTAGCAGTGTCAATACGTTTGCTTCCGCAGGGCTATAATGCTGGGCTTGTAGCAGCAATGTGTCGGTATCTCGTGGGCGAGTTAATGAAGTTGTTTGGTTGAGCGCCTGCAGAGTTTGCTCAGCTTTATGAGTCAGCAGGGTTGGCACGCTTGCCCATAGTAGTAGCACAGCGAGCAATAACAGCACAGTGGAACGTTTCATGAATACCACGCTAAAAAAGCCCCAGCCCGCACTTGAGGGTGGTGTGCGAGCCGAGGAAAAGAGAATGCTGCTTACAGAGGCAGCACTTCAAAAGTGGCGGTGTAGCTCGCTCGGCGGTTAGCGTGACGAGTTTTGGCCTTGTTATCTTCATAGCTAGCGCTAAGCCAGTACATACCCGCTTGAGGCCAAGTGATATGAATATAACCTTCTTTATCGGCAGTAGTGTGGATGGCGTTTTGCGCATCACGGTAACGCATGCCGCCAGGAATAACCTCTACCTCTGCGCCTGCAGCAGGCTTACCATCAATGAGTAGTTGAAAGCGTGCGGTTTCGGTGGCGAATAAATCATTAGGGTGAGTGTGTGGGGCAAGCTCTAGCCCTTTTTGGGTAATGGCGAGTACCTCTGTGGTAGGGGCGCCATTGGTAACAAAGGTTTCTAAACGCCGATGAGTTTCGGTAAGTTGCACTTTCTTGGCTTTTTTGGGGACAGCTTGCCCCAGGTCTTGCAGGGCACCACGCCAACGCTTGCGCTCACCGTTTTCCTCCCAAATGGCGAAAGCACCTTGGCTAGCAGAGGCAATTTTATAGGTGCCATTGTCTGTTAATTCCACATCAAACACGGAGCGGTAGCGGCCTTTGCTAGGGTTCTGCATGGCCACTTCTTCGCCTTTAGGGTTAAACACCTTAATGCCGCTGAGGTCCATGGCATGGTAATCGGTGTGGAAAATATCATTAGAAATGGCTGCATCCACGGTCACCCAAGCATTTTCGCTAGAGAGCACCGTAGCGGCAGGAAGTATCCACGCGCGGTGGGCGTTGGCATTAAGTGGGAGAGTGAAGCTCAATGCGAGGGTTATTAGGCCTGAGAGACGTAATAGTGGTGTTTTCATAATGTTTTCCTTAAGGGGTAATGATGAGTTGAACGGTGCCAAGCTCGCTATCGCCAGATTGGGTAAAACGTACGGTGCCGGTGTGCGGCCACGGGAAAGGCACTGTCACCATTTCTCGCCCGCCCACTTCTCTTGCTGCCTCCACACGCAACTGGTATTGCCCGGGACTCAGCTCAGAAAAGGGGCTGGCTTGAGTTGAGTAGGTGAGAGTGTGGGTTCCCACAGGGCGAGTGGCCCCAGTGATACCTTCCACAGGCACTTGGGTGGTTCGGCCTGATTTACGCCACCATTGGCGCATGTCTTTTAGCCATCTCTCGCCTTCGTTATTGCGAAGTTTTTGGTCATACCAAATGCTGAGATTAGCTACAAATTGTCCCTCGTCAGTTTCTAACCAAGCCGCCACATAAGGGCGGTGATACTCGGCCACGTCGAGCGCGGGTATTTCTATGCGCATTTCAATATCTGCCCCGTGGGCGAAGGTGGTGCAGGCTAATAAAGCAATAGCAATGGAAGTGTTTTTCATGGCTTTTCCTAAGTGTGAACAAAGAGAATCAGGAGTAACACGGGCAGCACAGTGCCAGTGGCTACCAGCGGCCAAGTGCTCGGGCGGTTTTTGCTGTAAAGATGGAGTAACACCAGCCCAGTGATAGAAAACACAAGGCAAGCCACGGCAAAAAAATCAATAAACCAACGCCATGTCTCGCCTGTATTGCGGCCCTTGTGCAAATCATTTAGCCAAGCGATCCAGCCGCGGGACGTGCTTTCATAAAAAACATCGCCGGTGTCGCGTTGAATGGTGAGCCAGGCATCGCCACCTGGGCGTGGCAGGTCAAGGTATACTTCGTCGTCTTCCCACTCTGCTAATTGCCAGTTTGGGCGCAGTTGTAGTTGTTGTTTAAACCACTCAGTCACTGCAGGTGTGCCTGCCTCATGTTGAAGCGTCGATAGCAAATTGCTCGGTAGGCGTGCCTCTTTCGTGGTGATGGTGGTCCGCGAAGGAATATCTGCCGCATGGTTTAGCGTGATGCCAGTCACAGCAAACAGCAGCATGGCCATCAGACTTACAGCTGCACTTACCCAGTGTGCTTGGTGCAATAATCGAACCCAAAATGCGTTAGCTTTCATGGTGGTAGTTTTCTCGTGTCACTCGTTGTTAGCTAAGACGGTAAAGTGGGCCATCCTTGGCCCGTGAGGAACCCATCAAAAGCGGTAGTTTGCAGAGAGCCACAAGCTTCTGCCTTGCTCCACCACGTTGTAATCGCTGGCGCAATCATAGCCATCTTGCTGTGCATTTAAGGTGCAAGTGCGAGTGGAGTAATCCTTATCAAACAAGTTGTTAACTCGGGCGTGCAGAGTGAAGTCTTGGTTGACTTCATAATGCGCGCCAAGGTGATAGAGTTCGTAGGATTTGTAATAAAGCTTTTTCGATACTTGTTGAGGCCCGCTGGCTGCTGCTGTACCACGGTAGCGTTTGTCGCGCACCTCTGTGATAAAGGACAGACCTAACTTAGGTATTGGGCGGTAAGTTAAGGTGGCGTTAGCCATGTGCTTGGGTGTGTTAACTAAAGGTAGCCCTTTGTCTTTGCCACTTTTTTGTTCACTTTTGGTGTAGGTGTAATTGGCGCGCAAGTTGAGGTTGTGAAGAATGTCATAGGAACCTGCTAGCTCAACGCCTCGGGTTTCAGCTTTATCCACGTTTAGGGTCTGGCTAAATTCCGTATAGCCGAGCTCTGCCCAACCGGGGCCAATATCCACACAGCTACCTTGCACGCTCGGGTCAAGATTACCGTTGGCATCGTAGCAGTTAGGGCTGTAGTTACCGCTCGCAATTTTATCTTTAAAGTCGTTCTTAAAGAGGGTGGCATTCACATTGAGCTTATCAAGGCTGTCGTAATACACGCCCACCTCATAGTTGATACTGGTTTCAGGCTTTAAGTCAGGGTTGCCCACTATAGGACTCACGCCTTGCCCGCCAAAGTTCACAATGCCTTCAAACAGTTGGTTCGGTTGCGGCGTTTTGTAGCCCGTGCTGACGCCCCCTTTTACTGTCCAGAAATCATTGGTGCGCCACGTGAGATAGCCACGGGGGCTAAATTGGCTAGAGTAGATGTTGTGGTGATCGTAGCGCCCGCCGAGGGTGAGGGTAAGGCTCTCCACAATATCCCAGTTGTCTTCAATAAAGAGGGCGGTTTGTTCGTGTTTTTGTTTGGTGCCTTGGCGGTAGCCAGCGCCATCCATGCCGAACACGCCATCCTCCATATCGGCTCGATAATATTGAGCACCAATGGTTAAAAAATGATCTTGAATAGCCGTATTAAACTGGGTATCAAAAATGGTATTGGTAATTTCCAAGGTACGGCGTTTACGAGGCAAAAACTCGCTTTCTAATTGAGCGCGTACGGCATCGGTAAGGTTGCCATTATTGGCATCCCACAAGGCTTGCAGAGATTCGCGTTCTTCTATGGTTAAGGGCAGAGAGCGACCATAATTAGCACTTTTACTGCGAGTAAGGCTGCTTTGTAGCGTACCTATTTGCCAGCGTCCTTCATGGGCAAGCACGAACTGTTGACGTTCGGTGCGTTGGTAAGGCGTATATCCCACACGGGGTTGAATAATGCCGTTGCGTGCTCGCCATAAGCTCTCAACGCTGTCTAGAGTGCCTGTTTGCCCTTGGGTGTTATCGTAGCGTTGGTGCTGGGCATCAAACTCTAGGCTGATATCGTGGTTTTCCACCGGCGTAAAGTTGAGGGTAGCACCTAGGTGGTAGTTTCTTGCAGCCACCGTTTTCCTGTCCCCAAAACTGCCACCATCTTCGTAAAAAGGATCATTGGCGTTGCCGTCTATATCAAACTCAGACAAGGGGAGGTGGCTCACATAGCCTGGGTCACTTTGCTCGCGATCAAAAATATTACCGCGTAAACCTAGCCCTAATTTGCCAGGAATCAACGGACCCGAGGCAGAAAACTCGGTTTTTTTGTGATCGCCAAATTGCGAGCTTTCATGAAGGGTAAGGCTTTGCGTTAAACTGCCACCCCATTTATTGCTGACTTTTTTAGTAATAATGTTAATCACGCCACCCATAGCATCTGCCCCATAAAGCGTTGACATGGGGCCACGAATCACTTCGATGCGCTCTATGGTGTCTAAGGGCGGCATATACATAAATTGGCTGTTGCCAAAGTTATTAGGCCCGATGTTGCCAATATCACTTTGCCGGCGACCGTTGATAAGAATTAGTGTGTATTCTGCTGGCAAACCGCGCATGGTGATATTGATATTGCCGTTTTTATCTACGCCCGAGCCCACATCGATACCTTCGATGTCGCGCAGTGCGTCAGCTATACCAGCGTAGGGCTTTTGTTCCAATGCTTGCTGATCTATCACAGTAATACTGGCTGGCGCGTCGGTGAGCTTTTGCTCAAAGCCCGCTGCCGACACCACAGTGATGGCGTCTAGATCAATGTTGTCAGCTTTCGCATGCTGAACACCTGTGCTGGCTAGGGTTGCAAGAGTGGCAAGAGTGAATAACCGCTGTAGTTTGTGTTTATCCTTGGTTTCCATTTTGATTTCCTTTTGTAAGTAGTAATGATGTTGCTGTTGATAATCATTCTCGTTTGGTGGGTGTAAACATCCTTTAAAAGCAATTTACGCATTAGTCAGTTGAGGTGGGCCATCCTTGGCCCGTGAGGAACGCTTTAGAAATCGTAAGTTATAGAAACCCAGTATCTGCGGCCTTCATCTAAAGTACCAGTAGTGCCACGACCAAAGGTGGCGTAGTCTGAAGACACACCTTCAGAACCGTCTGATAGAGTGTAGTTTTTGGCTTTTAAGAAGTTCTTGTCTAATAAGTTATAAACGGTCGCAGAAATAGTGACATTCTCCGATGGCTTGTGGGTTGCACCCAAACTGAATAGTTCATAGCCTTTATAGTACTCACCTAATTGATCAAACATTGCTTGATTGTCAGCGGTTAAGTTCTCATAACGAGAGTTGAAGCGGTTTCTCTTGCCGCGATACTCGCCGCGCAACCAAAGATTCGTTGCGCTAGTGGCTTGCCAACTCAGGGTGCTGTTGATCATGTGCTTAGCCGTGTTTGAAAGTGGCGCGCCTTTATCTTTGCCGCTTTTTTGCTCGCTCTCTGTAAGGGTGTAGTTGATTGATAACTTCCAGGCGGGAGTGAAGGTGATAACACTGCCGAGTTCGATGCCTTGAGTAGTAGCCTTGTCTACGTTTATCTTTTGGTCATAAGTGCCATCAGGAATGGTGCTGTGATTTGCAATAGTAATAGGATCTCCCGTCGCTATCTTATCTTTGAAATCATTATGGAAGAAAGTTAGGTTGCTAGTAACTTTATTAAAACCATCGTAATAAAAACCGAGCTCTGTGGTTGTACTTTTCTCAGGAGTTAAATTAGGGCTACCAATGGTCATGATGGTGCCTTGGCCTGTAACGCCATTTATGCCTTCATGCAAATCATTTAGTGAGGGCGTCTTGTAACCTTGGCTAACGCCACCTTTAACTGTCCATTCATCTATCGGGTTCCAGATAGCATAAGCTCTAGGACTAAAGTTGCCACCAAAAGCATCATGCCTGTCGTATCGGCCACCAAGAGTTAAAGCAAAGTCATCATGCAAAAACCATTCATCTTCAAGAAAAAGAGCCCACATTTTTTGACTAAACTTATCTGGCGCAATGCCATCTTTCATCTCAGCATCCCACCATTGGCCACCAATGGTCGCCATATGATGGCTACTAATGGGGGCGGTAAACTTGCTATCAAAAACAATGTTAGTGTTTTCAAGCTGGCGTGGGTCGCCTATTTTGCGGCCGGGCAAACCAAAGTCGTTACCGATAACATCACCCGGTAGAGTTCTGCCAATGGTCTCTGTTTTGTTATGCATTAAGCTAGAGTCCCACTGGCCTAATTCGAACCTGCCCGTATGGCTGACAATAACTTGTTCACGATTAAAACGGAGCTCATCTAAGTAGCCGGCAGCGTCTGTAACTTCTGCGGTGCAGGTTCTGTTTTGTCCGTCTAGAGTGCCGAGTTGGCAATCATCGTTGTTATACACTTGTTTTGCGCTATCTGCTTCAAAGGTGATGTCGTGAGCAGCTGTTGGCGTATAAGTTAGCTTGGCGCCAAGACTGTGTATGCGCCCTTCCACGGGTGAAGGACCACGAGTAGGCACAGCACTACCATCATCAAAGTAAAGATTTGAGGCACCGCGACTTTTTACATCGGCTCTAACGGCGATCCCAAGCTTATCTTTTATTATAGGGCCTTGGGCAAACAAGCTAGCAGTTCCCTCTTCGCCAGCTTCGCGTTTTTCTTGAAAAAGGTGGCTCATAGTAAGGCTGCCGCTCCATTCATTGGCAACTTTACGGGTAATAATATTGATGACGCCGCCCATAGCATCAGAGCCATAGAGTGTAGACATAGGGCCGCGAATAACTTCAATTCTTTCTATTGCTGCAAGTGGAGGGAGGAAGCTTGTGGAGGTTTCATTGAAACCATTGGGTGTTACATCGCCCGCTGTGTTTTGGCGGCGGCCATCGATTAAGATAAGCGTGTATTCCGACGGCATGCCGCGTAAACTAATATTCAACCCGCCCGTTTTACCGGTACTCCCTCCGATATCAACACCTTCGATGTCTTGTAATGCTTCGGCAATATTTGTAAACGATTTTTTTTCTAAGTCTTGGCGACTTACTACTGTAATGCTAGCTGGTGCATCTGTGATTTTCTGCTCAAACCCTGCAGCCGACACTACGGTAACAGCATCTAAATTAACAGTGTCTGCAGTGGCGTGTTGAGCACTAAAAACAGCGATGGCTGCGGCAAGTGGGGTGAGCAAGCGATGGTGTTGTTTTGGCATGATTACATCCTAAAAGTGAGCGCCAGTAAGTTTGATTTGAGAATCGTATTCTAAATGAGAATTGTTCGCAATAAGAAAAATAAGAAAGTGCACGAAATGTGCACAAAATTAATAGTGAGCTATCTTGCTTTAGTTGAGAATGATTCGCAAATGGAAAAGCGCTTGCTGTTGATGCAGGTCATTGGCGTGTTTTGAGAACAGTGTGGGCGCTACTGCAAGGGCACTACAAAAGTGCCCATTGAGTTACGCTGTTTTTTTGGTTTGACGAATCAAGAAAGAGGAGGTGGTAAAGAGGCCAATCACCAGTAAAAGGCGGGCAATCACCCAATAAATAAGGGGGGCAGAGGTCATAATTTGCAGGCTATAACCGCAGAAATAGAACATCAATAAAATGCAAAACCACAAGAGTTGGCGCGGGTCTGCGCGCCAAGCGGGGCGAAGGAAAATAAGCAGAGGGCCATAAATAATGGCGCCCATTAAGGCGGTAACCAATATAGGCGTTTCGGTGGGTGCTTGTAATGCCAGGCCGCCAAAGGCAGCAATCAGCAATAACAGTAACAGGGTGCGGTGAAAAATAAGCACATGGATTCCTTAGGCAGTGTGTTTATGCAGGGCAAGAGCAGTTTGCGCCAAGCGTTGACCGAATGCACGGGCGAGGGCAATTTCATCTTGGCTTAAGGGTTGATTATTGTTTAAGCCGGCCACATGGCTGGGGCCATAAGGTGTACCACCGCTTTGTGTGCTATTCAGTGCCGCTTCATTATAAGGAATCCCAGTAATCAGCATGCCATGGTGCAACAGGGGCACCATCATGGAAAGCAAGGTGCTTTCTTGACCACCGTGCATGGTGCTTGAGGAGGTGAATACTCCAGCGGGCTTGCCGATAAGAGCACCTTCAAGCCACAGCTCTGTGTGTTGCTCTAAAAAATACTTTAGCGGTGCGGCTATGCTACCAAAACGGCTTGGCGAACCAAGGGCTAAGGCGCTGGCCTGTCGTAGTTCATCCACGGTGCAGTAAGGGGCGCCGCTGTCAGGCACCTGCGGGAGCACCGCTTCGGTTTGTGGTCCCACGGGTGGCACTGTGCGGCGTTTGGCTGCCAGGCCCGCTGCCTCGCAACCATGGGCAATTTCTTTAGCAAGAGTGGCCACATTGCCGCTCCGGCTATAAAACAAAATCAACGCGTAAGGGCTCGCCATTAGAATAACTCCAATACGCTTTCGGGTGGGCGGCCAATGACAGCTTTATCGCCCTTCACCACAATGGGGCGCTCGATTAGGCGAGGATATTTCACCATGGCGGCGATAACGGTGGCGTCATCGCTGTCGGGGCTGAGGCCGGCGAGTTTGTACTCTTCTTCCTTGGTGCGTAGCAAATCATGAGCGCTGTTGAGGCCAAGCTGCTGAATAATTTGAGCTAACGTTTTAGCATCGGGGCCTTGGTCTAAGTATTTAATAATGTTGGGCGTAATGCCTTTTTCTTCAATGAGAGCCAGAGTTTGGCGTGATTTAGAGCAACGTGGGTTGTGATAAATAGTAATCGACATAAGGACCTCCTAAATATTGCGCATGAGTTTATCACCCTTCATTGGATTTGTCTGAGGGCAGAAAGGTTACAAAGTAGAGGTGAATGGATACCATTTGGTTCTGCACAAATTGAGTGGCGAGGAAAATAATGACTGAAAAAGGCAAGAGCAAGAAGCAAAGCTCGCGTGAGGCGATTTTAGCCTCAGGCGCATTATGCTTTATGGAACGTGGTTTCAGCGCCACTAGCATTGATGATATTGCAGAGCGCATTGGCGCCACCAAAGGCATGGTGTATCACTATTTTGATTCTAAAGCTGAATTATTTTTTGAAATTCAGCAAAAGGGCATGGATGCATTGTTTGCTGAGATTAATCCTTTGTTGAGCGCAGAGCTTGCCCCCCAAGAGCGTTTTATTGCCATGGCTCACGCTCATGTGCGCACTTTGCTTGATACTCAACCGTTTCAGCGCACCATGTCGGAAGGGGTATACATGCACTTGCGCCATAGCAGCAATCAAGCACAGGCCAAGCAATTGCAAGCTTTGCAAGCACGCCGTCATGAGTATGAAGATGTGTTTTTAAGCGCGCTGACGCAAGGCGTGGAGGCGGGTGAACTGCGGGCAGACAATCCACGGCTCGCCACGCGGTTAATATTGGCCAGTTTGAACTCTATTATTGTGTGGTACCAAATGCGCGAGAACGACTCAAACGCTGAGCGCGAGCAGTTTATTTCTAGTGTCGTGGATACAGTGCTTAAAGGCGTGATTCACGCGTAGTGTTGACGAAGAGGTGAGTGTGGCAATTCAAAATCTGCGTGTATTAATTGTGGGCGCTGGGGCAGTTGGTAGCTTTTATGGCGCTATTTTGCATCGTGCAGGCGCACAAGTGAGCGTGGTGATGCGCTCTGATGTTGAAGTGGTCAAGCAATATGGTTTTCAGTTTACTAGCCCTTTAGGTGATATTTCTTGGCACCCACAGGTCGTATATACCCAAGCAGATGCGCTCAAGGCCCCAACGTTTGATGTGGTGATACTGTGCGTAAAAGTGGTGCCAAGTATTGATAGAGTAGCCTTGCTAACGCCTTGGGTATCTCCTGATACCACTATCATGTTGATTCAAAATGGTATCGATATTGAGCCGCCTATCGCGCAAGCCTTTCCCCGCAATCCCTTGATGAGTGCGCTCGCATTTATTGCAGTGAGTCGTGTGGCACCGGGCCAGATTGAGCACAAAGCCTATGGTCGATTGGTGATGGGTATGTACGGCGAAGGCAAGGTGCCTACGGGCTTGGTGGAGGCGTTCAATGCTGGTGGCATTGATGCCAAAGCCACGGAAAACATTCAGTATGAGCGCTGGGCCAAATGTATTTGGAATGCCCCTTTTAACCCTGTTTCGGTTTTGGCGAACGGTGCGGATACTTTGCAAATGCTCGATGCCCCCCAAGGTGAAACCACGATTCGCGCCATGATGGCAGAAGTAATGGCAGTGGCCGCTGCTGATGGTCATGCATTGCCCGCGGATGCTGCGGATAAAAACATTCAAGTCACGCGTGATATGCCCGCGTATCGCAATTCCATGGCGTTAGATTTTTTAGCAGGGCGCGAACTAGAGCTAGAGGCGATTTTGGGCAATGTGGTGGCGCTTGCAGAGCGTTATCAAGTAGCCACTCCGCACCTAGATACTCTCTGGGGCATTTTGCAAATGCGTTTTTCACCCAGCCAAATTTAGCGGCTGTTGGGGGTTATTTTTAATGAGGAGCCACTATGATTCCGTTTAACTGGGAAGATTCGCTCTTGCTTGAGCAAGCGCTGAGCGAAGAAGAGCGTATGGTGCGCGATGCGGCGCGGGAGTATTGCCAAAGCAAGTTAATGCCGCGGATTTTAGAAGCCAACCGCCATGAAATATTTCATCGCGAGATTATGTCAGAAATGGGCGCTCAAGGATTATTAGGTTCTACGCTACCAGAGAAATACGGCGGCGCCGGCGTCAACTATGTGAGCTATGGTTTGGCTGCTCGCGAGGTAGAGCGCGTGGATTCAGGCTACCGTTCCGCCATGAGCGTGCAATCTTCTTTGGTTATGTTCCCTATTTACGAATTTGGTAACGAAGCCGCGCGCATGAAATATTTGCCCAAACTCGCCAGCGGCGAATGGGTAGGGTGCTTTGGTTTAACTGAACCTGATCACGGTTCCGACCCAGGCGGCATGAAGACACGCGCCAAGAAAGTAGACGGCGGTTATGTGCTCAACGGCACCAAAATGTGGATCACTAATTCCCCCATTGCGGATGTGGCAGTGGTATGGGGCAAGCTCGAGGGTGTTATCACAGGTTTTATTGTGGAGCGTGGTTTTGAAGGGTTCAGCACACCCACTATTGAAGGAAAGTTTTCTTTGCGCGCTTCCGTCACAGGCGAAATTGTGCTTGAGGATGTATTTGTACCCGAAGAAAACCGTTTGCAAGTGGAAGGCTTAAAAGGCCCCTTTAGCTGCTTAAACTTTGCCCGTTATGGCATTAGCTGGGGTGCTATGGGGGCTGCAGAGTTTTGCTGGCACGCGGCGCGCACCTATACGTTGGAGCGTCAGCAATTTGGACGCCCCCTAGCCGCCACGCAATTGGTACAGAAAAAACTTGCTGATATGCAAACTGAAATCACCTTAGGGCTTCATGGTAGCTTACGATTAGGGCGCTTGATTGATGAAGGCAACTGGTCGCCTGAAATGATTTCATTAATGAAACGCAACAACTGCGGTAAAGCCATCGATATTGCCCGCCAAGCCCGCGACATGCACGGCGGCAACGGCATTAGCGATGAATACCACGTAATCCGCCATGTTATGAACCTCGAGGCCGTTAATACCTACGAAGGCACCCACGACGTACATGCATTGATACTGGGGCGGGCGCAGACGGGGATAGCGAGTTTTTGATTGTTGTCCTTGTGCTGGACGGGCAATAACCGTAGCACCGGGTGGTGTCTCGGTTCTCGTGCCGAGGGGCACCACTCAACGAGTTGCGCTGGAACCGAGCAGGTTCCCGTCACTAAGTGTTCTTAAAAACCACTGTGCCAAGCAAGCTTGCATAAATGGTTTCCTTCAGCGAACCCCATGCTGAAGGAAACCATTTATTCCAGCCTATTTATCCTAGCCTCTAAGAGAGATCGGGTGCGGGTTGGGTATGAAGTGTTGGTTTTGTGCGGGGTTGCTGTTCAGAGCACAGAACTAGCTATTCACTGGAAGCAGGCTTAGTGGCACCAACATCCCCCCAATTCCCACCAACCGGATTTATCTTAGAGCCGCTGCAGGAATGCACGGAGAAACCACTATTTCTTTTGCGTGCTCTTCCGCAAAAAATAGTGATTTCGCAGTGCTTATTGCTGATGCTGTTAATTTAGAACCCGTTGAGTGGTGCCACCCGGCACGAGGGCACAACGCCTCACTAATCCTTCCTATGACCCCTACCACTAGTGGCTCATTTTTGTTGTAACGTCGTACTCATCCCTTGAGTTTTGTTGTTGCGCTGTACTATCGTGCCAAGTTGATTGTGGGCGCTAGCTCGCTGAGTTTTATAACAAGAATAAAAGCATCGACTTTAGAACAAAACCAAAATGCCGATGCAAGGAGTAATTTATGTGGAAGCATACACTTGGGGTGTTTTTGCTGGCCTTATTATTAGCCGCTTGTAACAGTGATAGTAATCGCCAAAAGGCATCTTCAGAACCTGAGCCAACAATAACAGAACCCGAATCTCCCCCAGAAATTGATGAGCAGGAGGAAGAAGAGCAGGCTGTGGTGGAAAGGCTAACGCGTTTTAGTTTGGCTAATAAATGTATTGCTATTCGTCCTGCGAGCGAAAAGTGGATGTCACGCTCGGAGAATGGTGAATATATCGCTACTGCCGAAAATATCGAGCAAGCTAGTGGTTTCTATTTTAAGCCCTCTAGGCTTGGCGAATATATGCTTTATGCCGATGATGAATCCTTGCTTAGGGTAAAGCCCAATGACCCACTAGGTGTGTCGGGTGGTTTGAGTGGGTTTCGCTTGGAAAGCCAAAGCGCACCGGCGGATCAACCCAGTTGGAACGTGAATCATGGTGTGTTATGGGAAGTAGAAGAGGATGAGCAGGGGTTTTATTTTACCTCCCGTGTGCATGATCCCAAGCAAACTGCACAAACTCTGTCTATGGACAGTAACGGTAATCTAGTCATTTCTGAACGTGAGATTGCTGATAATGAGCATCAACGCTTTGTGTTAGAAGAAACGGATGGCTGCGCATGGTTCCCCGAACTCACTACTAATACTCGCGGCGAAACATTTAAGGGCCAAGGTGAAGAAAAACCAGTGGTAGGTTTTGCCGACATTCATAGCCATTTTAGCGCCACGGATTTTCTAGGTGGTGCAAGAGTAGGCGTACCCTTTAGCCAGTATGGTGTTTCTCAAGCTCTGCCAAAAGGTAACACAGAGCATGGTTTAACGGGCTTCTTTGATTTAATCGGTAATATTTACGGAGGGAACCCTTTTGATTTTCACGATACACAAGGTTGGCCTACTTTTAAAGATTGGCCAGCAAGTGATCGTTTAACGTATGAAAACAGCTATTACAAATGGATTGAGCGAGCTCATAAAGCTGGACTGCGTTTAGTGGTCAACAATCTTGTACAGAATGACGTGTTATGTCATGTAAATCACGTGTTACAGACCACTAATCCCAACGATCCTGATGTGTTGAGAAAGGTGAAAAATCTGTTGGGTTCATCGCACTTAATCACCAAGTTTGCGGACAGTATTTTAAACGGTTTGGTGGAGGATGTTTTGAATGGTGTGCTCGATGACTCCTTTGCCAATAGTTGCAATAGCATGGTGTCGGTGTTGCACCAAGCAGATTTTATGTACCGCATGGAAGAGTATATTGATGCCCAACACGGTGGAGAAGGCAAGGGTTGGATGCGCATCGTCACTAGCCCCGAGCAGGCGCGTCGCGTTATTAATGATGGCAAGCTTGCCATGGTGCTAGGTGTCGAAGTATCAGATGTTTTTGATTGCAAAGTGACTCGTGTAGCAGGTTTGTTAGGGCTAACGTTGGTAGATAAACCGCATTGCAGCAAAGAGGAAATTCAGGCAAGTATTGATTTATTGTATGACATAGGTGTGCGTCAAATTAACCTTATACATGAATTTAATAATGCGTTAGGCGGCAACGGTATTTTTGATGGCGGCTTTATTAATATTGGCAACTTTTTAGAAACAGGGGAATTCTTTCAAACAGAAAAATGCCCTAATGAAGAATACTTTTACAGCGCCGATGTGGAAGGCATGATGTCTGTGGATCCTTTTAGTTATATCGGCGACAACCCCATTACCGATTTGTTGAGCTGGCTTGGGCAAGGCATATTGCCCGTATATTCTAGTGATCCATCACATTGTAATAAGCGTGGCATAACGGATTTAGGCCGATTTGCACTGAATCAAGTGATGGCGCGCAAGATGATGATCGATGTGGATCACATGTCGGTTAAGATGAAGAGCCAGGTGATAAAAGAAGCAAAAAAACGCGTGCCTATGTATCCGGTAATTTCTACCCATGGTGGCCATGGCGGTATTACCATGAAACAGGCTAAAGATATATTGCAGACGGGTGGTGTAATTAATCCTATCTCGGTATCACCCGAAGGGTTCAGCCACCATCTGGAAAAACTTAAATCCATTTGGCCTGCAGATCGCCCCCTAGCTGCAAGTTTTACCTCGGATATTAATGGTATGGCAGCACAGCCAGGTGCCTCTGCCACTAAAATAAGTTATCCATTTACCTTGTTTGAAGGGGCTGAG
>DAHVSB010000015.1 GCA_027324795.1 Alcanivoracaceae bacterium | reverse complement strand
ACGGTCTTCAACTCGTGGTTGTTTTTAATCAAGGCTTCAGTCTGCACATATCGAATGTAGTTCTGGAGAATATTGTTTTCCAGAAGTAGTGCAGCAGCCCTATGCTCCTGTTCTGCAGCCGCAAGTACATCTCTTTTAGCTTCGCGGAAAGCCACGTGAATGGCGGCTTCGAATCCCTCAACTGTGGCGCCGCCATGGCTTTTTACTACAATGCCATTAAGACCAACTAGTGTGGCACCATTGTAGCGTTGGGGGTTTGCTTGAGCTTGAAGCCCTTTAAGAATGGGCACGGCAAGCAGGGCTGCAAGCTTTCTTGGCCAAGACATTTGGATTTCATTTTTTAACATCTGCCCTATCATGCTAGCCACGCCTTCCATGGTTTTTAAGGCAATATTGCCCACGAAACCATCACACACCACCACATCTGCAGCTCCCTCAAACACCGTATTCCCTTCTACGTAGCCAATATAATTAAGGCTTGGGTGCTGGCTGAGCAATTCTGCTGCAGCTTTAATTGTGTCGTGCCCTTTTATTTCTTCTTCGCCTATGTTTAATAGGCCGATTTTAGCAGAGGTGTTGCCATCCACGGCTTGTGCCACTGCGTTACCCATTAATGCGAACTGCAGCAAATGCTCAGCATCAGCTTCCACATTGGCGCCTAGATCAAGCATATAACAATGATTTTTTTTGGTGGGAATAGCAGTGCAAATAGCGGGCCTATCAATGCCTGGCAAGGTTTTAAGCACCATACGACTGATGGCCATCAGAGCACCCGTGTTGCCAGCGCTTACCATGGCTTGAGCCTGGTGCTGTTTGACTTGCTCCACGGCAACTCTCATGGAGGAATCGCGCTTGCGGCGTAGCGCAGTGACGAGATCGTCGTCCATGGCAATAACTTCTCGGGCGTCGATAATGTTGATATTTGGTTTTGCAGCTAACCCATAAAAGCCTAGTTTAGGTTGTAGTTGTTCTTGTGGTCCCACCAGCAAGACGTGAGCCTCAGGCTCTTTCTTTAGAAATGCTGAGACAGCGGGCAAAGTAACATCTATTCCTTGATCGCCGCCCATAGCATCAATGGCAATGGTGATAGGCACTGCTTTTCTCCTCACCCTAACATGGTGTCATAAAAAAACGGGAGCCGAGCCCCCGTTTAATTAAACATTGTTAGTGTTTATTCGTCATCAAAAAACTCGTCCTTGATAACTTGGCGACCACGGTAAGAACCGTCTGGGCCAATATGGTGACGACGACGAATCTCACCGCTGTGCTGATCTTCCGTTAGCGTCGGTGCACTCAAGGCATCGTGCGAGCGACGCATGCCTCGCTTAGAACGGGTTGTAGGGCTCTTTTGAACTGCCATGGTGCTGTGCTCCTAGTTTTACTGATGGTTGGTTAGTTTTGCTTTTTTAAACTTGCCAACACTGCAAAAGGGTTATCGGCTGCTTTGGGCTGCGCAAAACCTTCTGGCTCTGGAACAACAGGCAAGCTAGCCGGACACTCATCATGCAGCGCTACCACAGGAAGTGTAAGCAATATTTCATCTTCCAATAACGCTGGCACGCTCATCTTATCCTCGGTGATTAACCAAGGATCATGGCTCTCAGGAAGAGACTCAGACTGCTCTTCACTCCAAACCATTATTAAATTTACCGTAGTATGAACTGGGAATTTCAAAGGTTCCAAACAGCGCTGGCATTCAAGCTCAAGCTCGGTTGAGATGTTTCCTGTTACCAATCGATTGCCGCTGGCAATTTCGTGGTAAAAGCGCAAATGCACCTCAACTTGGGTGTTTGATGCCCCTTGATAATCTGCAAGCCGCGACAAGCTGCTAAGGGCTATTTTTCCCTCTATGCGCGTGTCTTGATCTGCAAATTTCCGCGGCTCAATATATAACGGTAATTGACCTGAATTCATAGGCGCGTAATTCTATGCGCGCCACCACCTATTGTCAAAACTTCTACGCTGACAGAGGGAATATATTCCGCTAGTATGCGCCCAATTCTTCATTTTTAGTAGAGGTACTCCATGGCTAGCGCCTTTCCAACGCTTATTCTTGCCTCCTCCTCCCCTTTTCGCCGACAACTATTACAAAAACTCAAACTGCCTTTTGAGTGCCACAGCCCAAACATTGATGAAAGCCGGCGGGAGAACGAAAGCGCTCAGGATCTAGTGCAGCGTTTAGCATATGAAAAAGCCAAAGCTGTGGCGGCAAAATATCCTGATGCTTTAATTATTGGCTCAGACCAGGTGGCTATTAATGCTGCAGGCTGCATTCTCGGCAAACCCGGCACTGAAAGTAACGCTATTTCGCAACTCAAGGACTGCAGCGGCAGTACTGTTGTGTTTGCCACTGGGCTGTGCCTGTTTAATAGTAAAACCCACCAGGCACAGGTGGCTTGTGAGGAATTCACAGTACATTTTCGTGATCTGAGCGAAGAGGTTATCAAGCAGTATGTGGCGCTGGAGCAGCCGCTGAATAGCGCTGGTAGTTTTAAATCTGAAGGGTTGGGGATTGTGCTTTTTCGCGCGCTAGAGGGGCGCGACCCTAATGCTTTGGTTGGCTTGCCCTTGATTTTACTTACTGATTTCTTGGCTAAAGAAGGGATTGTATTGCCCTTCTCTTAGGGCTTGGCGCCCGCCTCATTAAAGCGGGCGCACGCCGTATTATCTCAGTTCGGCATTCAAACCCAAGGCCTGCCCTAGTCCTTTGCCCACACTGACTCCAAAACCCTGGAACCAACGTTCAAAAGGATTTGGCACGACGGTGTAATCTACTATCTTGTCCACTTCGATAATCTCACGAGCCACTGACCCTGGGCTACCAAAGCCATCAGCTAAACCTAGTTCCACTGCCTTGCTTCCTGACCAGACCAAACCAGAGAATAATTCAGGATGCTCGTCGCTCTGCAAGCGGTCGCCTCGCCCTGCCTTTACTGCTTGGATAAACTCATCGTGCACTGTATCTAACATGGCCTGAAAGTGCTCTTTTTGCTCATCCTTCATTGGGGCAAAAGGATCTAGCAGTGCTTTATTATCGCCTGAGGTGAGCACTCGTCGTTCAATGCCAAGCTTATCGATGGCGTCAGTGAAACCAAAGCCAGCCATAATCACGCCAATAGATCCCACAATGCTGGAAGGATCCACGTAAATTTCATCTGCAGCAGCAGCTATATAGTAGGCGCCCGAGGCCCCCATATCAGTAATAACGGCATATACCTTTTTCTCTGGGTGCTTATCTTTGAGTCGACGTATCTCACGATAAACGTAATTGGACTGCACTGGCGAACCGCCCGGGCTATTAATGCGTAGCAGCACAGCTTTTGAGTGCTCCGCTTCAAAAGCTTTACGTAGCGCTGTGCTGAGGCTATCAGCGTTGGCTTCTGCATCATTGGCGATAACGCCTTTAACATCCACGAGAGCAGTGTGTTCGGTGGTGATGCCTGTGTCTGTGGTGGTGCCCATTCTGGTGGGGTAAAAAAGCACTAACATTAAAAGCAAATACCCAAAACCCAACAAACGGAAAAAAATGCGCCATCGGCGGTCGCGCTTTTGTTCTGCTTGCAATGACATCACGAGTTTTTCAATTAAACGCCATTCTTTTTCGTTTTGGGGTTTAGAAACTGGCTCTAAATTAGACATAACGCTTCCTTATAAAGGATAGAAAGTAATGATTAAACGCTATCAGCTAGGCTTTGCCAACACTAGCGGTAACAAATCTGATAAGTGATGGATAATTGCTTTGGGTTGGTAATCTGCAAGCACTTCAAGGCTATGGGCGCCGTAGCTCACCCCTACCCTATCCATGCCGATACGTTGCGCCATCTCAAGGTCAAAACTGGTGTCGCCCACCATCAGAGCTTGTTCAGGAGTGACCTGCATATCAGCCAAAATTTCTTCCAGCATGAGTGGGCTTGGTTTTGATTCCGTCTCATCAGCGCAACGCGAGGTATCAAACCAGACTCCAAGCCCAGTGTTGGCCCATACACGATCTAAGCCCTTGCGGCTTTTGCCTGTGGCCACGGCGGTGCCAATGCTGTTGGTGCGTAAGGCTTCTAATACGTGCAGCGCCCCCGGGAACAAGGGATTGGGGGTTTCCTCCGCTAGCACAAAGTAATGGCTATAATTATCGCGCATGGCCTCCACTTGCTTTTCAGCGATGTCCGGATACAGCTGGCGAATGGCTTCACGCAACCCAAGACCAATGATTTGCTGGTATGCCATGGGGGTTAGCACGGGCAACTCTGTTTTAATGGCGGCCTTGGTTAAGCAGCTAACAATGCGCTCAGCGGAATTCATCAAGGTGCCATCCCAATCAAAAATAACTAATGAATACATATTTTTAGATCTATTACCTTATGTTTAAGTTTAACTTTGATAAGGCATCGCGGTACTGACTGTCCAGGGGTGCCACCCAGTGCATTGGCTCCCCAGAGACCGGATGCCTGAACGATAACCTTCGCGCGTGCAGCATTAGCCGTTGGGGCAAACCAAGTCGAGCTAACAGGGCCTCGTCACGGCTTGCATCGCCATAGCGCTCATCTCCGAGGATGGGGAAGCCACCAAACTGCGAATGCACACGCAGCTGATGCGTGCGCCCCGTGATTAGCTCTGCCTCAAGCAGCTGAAAGCCGCCATGGCTTGCCACCAATTCAAAATGAGTTAACGCAGCCTTGCCCGCTTTTGAAACCACCATTTTTCGCCCCTCGGCGCCGTCCTGCCGCAGCAAGGGAGCCGAAATGCTTGTGTGTTTTTTATTAAAATCACTGCAAAGCAACCAGTAAAAACGCTTGATGCCACCCTCTTGCAGTAGGCGCTGTAGCTGTTTGAGCACAGAGCGCTTCCGCGCTACTAAGATGGCACCAGAGGTGTCGCGGTCTAGGCGGTGAACTAATTCCAATTGACGTTCTTGGGGGTACAGCACCCGCAAACTTTCAATCAATCCAAGCTGATGGCCACTACCGCCGTGTACTGCCATGCCCGCCGGTTTGTTCACTATCCAAAAATATTCATCTTGGAAAACAAACTCAGGCACATAGTCGGTGTGTTGCGGTGTTGTCGCGCGCTGCGCGATCCTTACCGGCGGAATGCGTACCACGTCGCCAGTGTTTAGCCGCTGTGTTTGCTTAGCTCGGCCTTTATTTACGCGTACCTGGCCACTGCGAATCAGCCGGTAAATATGGGACTTAGGCACCCCTTTGAGAGTGCCCAGCAAGAAGTTATCCAAGCGCTGGTCATGTGCAGCGTCATCGATTTCAATAAAGCGAACCGTAGGATGGGACTTGTGTGTGTTTGTCATAGCGCGAAATTCTAACCCTTTATAGTGAACACTGCTAACTTTTCAACATTTGCTTAAAGGCGCCTTCTTAAAGCATTGAGCTTTGTCAACATTCTGTTATAGTTGCCACTTGGAGAATCTTAAGCCTTGTGACGCGCTGCGAACATTCACTTGTGATGCGTTTTACAACAAACCCATCAACTGCTTAAGAGTCCCAAAAGATTCTAAGCTAGCTCGCCTACTTGTATTTTTAGGCTCGCTGGCGCGCAACACCAGATAATGGCGCTGCCAATGGTTTAGGCAGCTATTTAACAACATCGGTGGTTACAGCGCTTTTATTGTGAGAGTAAAGAATTTCATCCTCTTAACGAGTTAAAGTCTTTGGGGAGATAGCGATATCAGTGGTATAGGTTGTAAAACACGTTGGACTCTGCAAGTTCATCTTTTACTGAGCTTTTCAGCTTAAAACGCTCTTTAGCAAGTGCAGCGTTTAATGCATGGTTCTTTAATGGGTGCTGCTTGCACAGCTAGTGCTATACAGCTCACTGTCGCTGCCTTCTTTCACTCCTACCTTAAGGTGCTGTACCACCACAAAAATGTGGTATTTTCATGAAACGCATGCTAATCAACGCTACGCACTCGGAAGAGGTTCGTGTAGCTCTTGTTAACGGACAACGACTCTATGATTTGGATATTGAACATAGGTCCCGGATCCAGAAAAAAGACAACATTTACAAAGGTAAAATCACTCGCGTTGAGCCCTCCCTAGAAGCCGCTTTTGTGGATTTTGGCGCTGAAAGACACGGCTTCCTTCCCCTTAAAGAAATTTCCCGTCAATACTTCATCAAAGACCCGAAAGATATTCAGGGCCGAGTCAATATCAAAGAAGTGATTCGTGAAGGCCAGGAAATTCTTGTTCAAGTGGATAAAGAAGAGCGAGGCAACAAAGGGGCCGCACTGACAACCTTTATCAGCCTAGCGGGGCGTTATTTGGTGCTAATGCCAAACAATCCCAGAGCGGGTGGTATTTCGCGACGCATTGAAGGTGAAGAGCGTCAGGCGTTAAAAGATGCTTTAGGCGAACTTAACATTCCTAACGACATGGGTGTAATTGTGCGCACCGCTGGCCTTGGGCGCACCGCAGAAGAGCTGCAGTGGGACTTTGACTACCTCGCCACCTTGTGGGATGCCATCCGTGAAGCGGGTGAAAAGCGCCCTGCTCCTTTTTTGGTGCACCAAGAGTCAAACGTTATTATTCGCGCCATTCGCGATTATTTACGTAAAGACATTGGCGAAGTGCTGATTGACTCCCAAGAAACTTATGAAGAGGCAAGCAACTTTGTAAACCTCGTTATGCATGATTTTTCATCCAAAATTAAGTTTTATCAGGATGAAACGCCTCTGTTTTCGCGCTACCAAATTGAATCTCAGATTGAGACAGCCTTTGACCGTGAAGTAAAACTTCCCTCTGGCGGATCCATTGTAATTGACCCCACAGAGGCACTTACGTCGATCGATATCAACTCCTCCCGTGCCACGCGTGGAGCGGATATTGAAGAAACGGCGCTGCAAACCAACCTCGAAGCTGCTGAGGAAATTGCCCGTCAGCTACGCCTGCGTGATATTGGCGGCTTGGTGGTAATTGATTTCATTGATATGGGGCCGGCACGCAACCAGCGCGAAGTTGAAAACCGCATGCGCGAGGCGCTAGAAGCTGATAGAGCTAGGGTTCAGATTGGTCGTATTTCTCGCTTTGGGCTGTTAGAGCTATCGCGCCAGCGCTTAAGGCCTTCCTTGGGCGAAACCTCCAGCATTGTTTGCCCACGTTGTGATGGCCAAGGCCATATTCGCGACGTTAAATCATTAGCGTTATCTATTTTGCGCTTGATTGAAGAAGAGGTGATGAAAGAGCGCACTGGCGAAATCCATGCCCAAGTACCTGTGCTCGTTGCAACTTACCTTCTTAATGAAAAGCGTCAAGACCTGTTAGATATTGAGCGCCGTTACAAAATACGCACCTTAATTATTCCTAACCAAAACCTTGAAACACCCCACTTTGAAGTGCAGCGCATACGTGATGACCAAGTGACGCCTGAGGTGGTAAGCCATGAGCTTGATTTGCTTCAAGGTGAGGATGAACCTGATCTTTTTGCCGAAGACCCTGCGCAAGCCAATCACCAAGAAGCGGCGGTAAAAATGACGGCTCCTGAAACCGCGCCGCCAGTGGTGCAAGAACAGGTGTCCACAGGCTTTTGGAGTGCTTTGCTCGGTTTGTTTGCTAAGTTCTTTGCACCGCAAGTTCACACTGCTAAGAAAAACGCGCAAGTAAGTTCTGCAGAAGCACCAAGCCCACAACGTGCCCCGCGACGTGCTTCTAAGGAAAAGCCAGCGCGCAAATCTGAGGAAGCTAAAACACCGCAAAATGGTGGTGGCCAACAGCACAAAGCTGAAAAAACACGCGCTGAGCGCCAGTCACGTCAGGCACACTCTGAGAATGACGAACAGCAGCGTAGCAGACGTTCTTCGCAGCAGCGTGCCCGCTCGGTGGAAGCTGCGCCAGAGTCCAAACAAAAACCTGCCAAACCACAGGCAGAGCGCAGAACCCAGCGACAGGACGACCGTCCTTTGCGTGTACGTCAGCGACCAGAACCCACTAAGGTTGAAACCCCAACCCCCGAGGTTGCAGAAAAGCCTCAGCAGAGCCTTGCAATTGCTGGTGCTGTGGCCACCGCTACAGCTGCGCAGCAACCCCCAGCGGCCAAAAATGAGACAACAGCTCCAGCTAGCCACCCTTCTTCTGAAGATAAGAGCAAGACTGTAAGCGCCCCTGCACCAATACAGGCCAAGGACAAGCCTCAGCCCACCAAGCCTAATGAGGCGAGTGCGCCGCAGAAGGAAACAGAGACACAGCAACCTGCGGCAACAGAAGTGGCAGACGCAGCAACACCTGCGAAGACTGAAGCCAGTGACGCTGAGAAGCCCCAAGAGCCAACAGTGACCCAGGCGCCACAACAAACTGAAGCACCCAAACCCGCTCCAGTGCAGCCAGAAAAAGAGCAAACCCCACAACCTGTAGAGCAGGCAGCCGCCAAAGAGGCTGTGACCATTGGTCCCGTTAGCAAGGCGCCTTCTTCTGCTGCTGTGGCCACACCCAAAGTAGCGACGGCTGATGAGGGTACCCAAACTGCCCCACAACAACCGGGAGCAGCTTTAAGTATTGGTCCTGTGGGCCGGCTTGAAGGCTATGGCCCAGCGAAAACAGCAAAGCCAGCGCCTAAAGCTGAGCAGGCTGCACCGAGTTCAACGCCGGCCCATGCTGCTATTGGCCCTGTGGGTAGGTTAGACAGCTCCGGTAGCATACAAAGCTTATCTAATAAGGATGAAACAAAGGCCGCAGCTAGCCCAAGTTCTCCAGTTGACAAGGCTGACACCACAACGGCAAAACCAGCAGAAGCTGAAGCCACGTCGAAGGAAAAGCCTGAGTAATCTACAAGAGCCTAGCCCACGCTAGGCTCTTCGTTTTTATACATAAAATAGCTGCAGAAATTTGAATGCCTGATGTTTTAACTTAGGGTAAGATAGCTCATTAGCTATTAACCTCTGCAATTATTTAAGGACATATACTGATGACAAATCCAATGCCTTATGCCCACCACTCCGCCATTGATACTGAGCAATCACAGCGCGTTTTACGGAATACCTATGGGCTGCTTGCCATGTCTTTAGCAGTCTCCGCAGGTGCTGCTTGGTTTGCTATGGCGGCTAATGTTGGCTTTATTAATCCTTTCATCGTTCTTGGGGTTTACTTTGCGCTTTTGTTTGCCAATGCCAAGTTAGAAGATAGCGCCTGGGGCGTGCTAACAGTGTTCGGCATTACAGGCTGGTTGGGCTTTACCACAGGGCCAATTATCAATGCTTATACCGCATTGGGAGCTGGTAACGCAGTCACCCTAGCACTTGGCATGACCGCTACGATATTTGTGGCCATGTCAGCCATTGGGATGATGGTTAAAAGAGATTTGAGCGGCTTGGGTCGCTTTATTATGGCGGGCCTTTTAGTGGGCTTTATAGGCGTGATAGTTTCTCTCTTTACCACTATTCCTGCCTTGCAAATTACGATTTCAGCTGTGTTTGCCTTGCTTTCATCCTTGCTGATTATGTGGCAAACCAATGCCATTGTGACAGGTGGCGAAACTAACTACATTCGTGCAACAGTAACCCTGTTCGTCTCTCTTTATAATTTATTCCTGAGCCTGCTACACCTATTAACAGTGCTTTCAGGCGACGATTAAACCATGCAGGTTAGTGTGCTTGTATCTGCGGGGCCTAATAGCCCCGCTGCTGTTTCCGCACTGCAATACTGCCAAGCCTTAGTGTCCATAAACCATAAGCCCCATATAGTGTTTTTTTATCAAGACGGGGTCTTGCTTGCCCAAAACCATCTGCATTTGGGGCCTGGTGAATTTTCGCTGGCGGAAGCCTGGCAACAATTCTTAGAACAAGAAGGCATTACTGCAGTGGCTTGTACAGCTAGCGCGGTTAGACGTGGCGTATATGATGAACAAGCAGCAGCTCAATACCAACAACATCCCACCCTCGCCCGCCCTTTCACACTCGCAGGCCTAGGCACTTGGGCAGAGGCCGTTCGTGAATCTCATAAGGTGATAAGTTTTTAGTAATGATGGATAAAAACTGCTTACTTCTTATAAATCAGTGGCCACAAACGCAAACACCGCTACGTGAAGCGCTTGATATGGCGAGTACACTGCAACTGTTCGGGCATAAGGTTAAGGTTCATCTCACTGATTCTGCCCTGCTTTTGTTGGAAGAAAACAACCCGCCTTGGGATGATGCGTTTGCCATGATGCAAGAGCTAGGGGTTGAGTTCACTACCACAGTGGAATCCTTCGTTAATTTTTCGCAGCTCAAGCCCACAGTGCCTTTGGATGCGCTAAAACCCGAGGACACTAAAAAGCTGATGCAGTCGGCCCATTTTGTGTGGAACTACTGAAATGGCCACTTTGCATTGGGTGAGTTTTGGTCCGGAACGGGCTGATTTGAGCAAGCAAGTTTTGGCTTGGTTGGCTCATGGCGATACCCTACTTTTCGTTGGTAACGGCGTGCTACACCTAACTTGTGAGGGTTCTGAACTTACTAAGCAGGGTTATCCAGGCTACTACCAGTCCTCAAAGGTGGCGGAGAAGCATCTCAACTCAAAGTTAGCAACACAGTTTGCCCCCGTGGACCTCCAGCACATCGCCAAGCTTACATTGAGCTTCGCGCGCACTATTACCTGGCACGAACATTAAGCGCTCAAGACACCACTGATGCCAAGAGCGCTGTAGAAAACGACTAGGCCTTTTTTCCTAAATGAGTTAACCCACCCATGTAAGGCCTTAACGCCTCAGGCAGTCGGATACTGCCATCTGCTTGCTGGCCATTCTCTAGAATCGCCACCAATGTACGCCCTACCGCTAATCCAGAGCCGTTTAAGGTGTGTACTAACTCGGGACGCTTGGTTTCAGGATTGCGCCAGCGCGCTTGCATCCGGCGAGCCTGAAAATCCCCAAAGTTTGAGCACGATGAAATCTCACGGTAAGTGTTTTGGCTTGGCAGCCATACTTCTAAGTCATAGGTTTTGCGTGCAGAAAAACCCAAATCGCCGCCGCATAAAATCACTTTGCGGTATGGCAATTCTAAGGCTTGAAGAATATCCTCTGCATCCTGAGTAAGCGTTTCAAGAGCTGCATCTGAGTCTTCTGGCTTTACTAGTTGCACCAGCTCTACTTTTTCAAACTGATGCTGACGAATCATGCCGCGGGTGTCGCGACCATGGCTTCCCGCCTCACTACGAAAACAAGGGGTATGTGCCACGTGTTTGCGAGGTAAAGTATCAGCATCAATGATATCTTCACGATACAAGTTGGTTACTGGAACCTCCGCTGTAGGAATAAGGTAGAGCGCTCTTTCACCCTGCAGCTTAAATAAGTCCTGCTCAAATTTAGGTAGTTGACCTGTGCCTTCAAGAGCATCGGGGCCCACCAAATAAGGCACATAAGTTTCCGTGTATCCCTTGGCAAGGTGGGCATCAATCATAAAGCTGATGAGGGCACGGTTAAGACGGGCCAAAGTGCCTGTCATTACAGCAAAACGGGCACCAGATAACTTGGCAGCCAAATCAAAGCTGAGCTCACCATCAATCAGCTGGTTACCCAGGTCCACATGGTCTTTTACTTCGAAATCAAAACTTGGAATTTCACCCCAGCGCTGCACTTCAACATTATCAGCATCGTTGTTTCCTTCGGGGACGTCTTCATCAGGTATATTGGGGATATCCAACATAAAATCTTGGATTTTTTGCTGAATCCCTTGGGCGCGTTCCAGCTCTTGAGCCAACTCTTGCTCAAGCTTATCCAAAGCCTCTGCCACTTGGGCTTTGGCCTCTTCAACAGCCATACCGCCCTTAATCAGTTCGCCGACTTTCTTTGCGGCTTGACGGCGCTCAGCCTGCAATTCTTGCGAGCGCACATCCGCACTCTTACGCTCTTCATCTAGCGCTTTAAACCTCGACAAATCAAGGGTATAGCCTTTTTTAGCAAGGCGCTGTTGGTAAAGTTCACCGTTTTGACGAAGGTCGCGTAAATCAAGCATGTTAATTCCTGTTTCAATAATACAAACTAATAAGCGGGTACAGTGTCTGGCTATATAGCCGAGGCATAGTATGCGATTTCAACTCTTAAGTGGCTAGGGTAATTTAATTTTTGTTGCGCCGCTGCCAGTTACTTTGTTGATTTAAGTAGCGCAAGCGCTCCATTTTTTGCTGCACTTTAATTTCAAGTCCCCTATCAACGGGCTGGTAAAATTGCTGCTCCGGCACTGATTCTGGAAAATAGGATTCACCGGCGGCAAAAGCCTCTGGGTAATCATGAGCGTAGCGATAATCCAACCCATAGCCTTGCTCTTTCATAAGGGCTGTAGGTGCGTTACGCAAATGAATAGGCACCTCATCAGTGGGATTCTCTTTCACAAATCTGCGCGCCTGGTTGTAAGCCATATACACAGCGTTACTTTTGGCGGCAATGGCCAAATAAGTGATGGCCTGGGCAATGGCAAGTTCACCCTCAGGTGAGCCTAAGCGCTCTTGCACCTCCCAAGCATCTAATGCCAGTCTCAATGCCCGCGGGTCTGCGTTGCCAATATCTTCGCTGGCCATACGCACCACACGACGTGCGATATAAAGGGGGTCGGCGCCGCCATCTAACATGCGCGCAAACCAATAAAGAGCGCCATCCGCATCCGACCCTCGTACAGATTTATGTAGCGCACTGATTTGATCGTAAAAAATATCTCCGCCTTTATCAAAACGGCGCAGGCTATCTCGGAATAGCTCATTGAGAAGCTCGGGTGTAATGGTATTGGCATATTGGCTTGCTAAATCAGCCGCAAGCTCAAGCAAATTAAGTAATCGCCGCGCATCGCCATCAACCTGCTCAATCAGGCGCTGCTGCAATGGCTCAGGAAAGTGAATCTCAGTGAGCTCCTCGGTGGCTAAGGCCCTTTGCAATAATTGGGATAAATCCTCAGGAGCCAGCGACTGTAAACGATAAACGCGGGCTCGAGACAAGAGCGCGTTATTTAGCTCAAAAGAAGGGTTTTCCGTGGTGGCACCAATAAAGATAATGGTGCCGTCTTCCACGTGGGGTAAAAAGGCATCTTGCTGTGATTTATTGAAGCGATGCACCTCATCCACGAACAAAACCGTGCGCCGTCCGCTTTGCAAGCGTTCCTTGGCGTACTGAACTTGTTCCCGAATATCTTTCACCCCTGCTAGCACTGCTGATAGAGTGACAAACTCTGCTTCCACATGTTGTGCTAACAATAAAGCTAAAGTAGTTTTTCCAGTGCCGGGAGGGCCCCACAGAATCATCGAATGCAGTTGCCCTTTTTCGAGGGCTAAGCGTAGGGGTTTTCCATCACCCACCACGTGCTGCTGGCCAACATATTCAGAAATATGCTGGGGACGCAATCGCGCAGCCAAAGGCTGGTGCAAATCGCTAGTTTCACTAAATAAGTCATTATTCATGACGAATTACATCAACACCTTCAGGAATAGCAAATTCAAACGAGGTTGCATCAATAGCTATATTGATTTTCGGTTTAATAAACTCAAAGACGGTTTTTTGGCCTAAGCTGTCCTCCAAACGCATGGCGCTTGGTTGGGCCCCTTTAAAGCTGATTTCTAGCACATCAAAAAGCTGTTCTTTATTTTTGGGTTTGAGCTGGTAGGTAATATTACGCCCTTGCTTAGCAACCTCTGTAATTTCAAATTCTTCAGCGATTTTACTGCTATCACCACTTAATAGCAGCGCTGGCGTTTCACCCACTTCTTCGCCCAGAGGACGCTCGAGCACTTGCTCTAGGTCCACATCATGCACCCACACACGGTGGCCATCAGAAACCACTAATTGCTCAAACGGCTCTTCCGCATGCCAACGAAACTGACGCGGACGCTTCACTAGCATATGCCCCGTGGCGGTTTGCATGCGACTGCCATCACGGTCAAGAATCACCTGCTCAAAGCGCGTATCAATACTGTCCACCCCATCAAGCAACGCGGCTAAATTGCCCGCTGCATCGGCAAATGCGCTTATTGGCAGTAACACTAAACCCGCTGCTATTACACCTATGCCCTTTATCACATTCTATCTCCACCTGGCACTATTACTTCACGTTGGCCATTATGGCCTGGCGCAGATACCACACCCGCCATTTCCATGGCCTCCACTAGGCGAGCTGCGCGGTTATACCCAATTCGCATCTTGCGTTGCACGAAAGAAATCGACGCACGGCGGCTTTCAATCACATGGGCCACCGCTTCATCATAAAGTGGGTCACTTTCCGCATCATCGCTCTCACCGGGCGCTTCCATGCCAGGAATTGCGGCATTGATATCTGTATCTTCTAGGATTTCAGGAAGGTAATTTGGTTCACCCCGGGCGCGCCAATCGTCACACACACGGTGCACTTCATCGTCTGACACAAAGGCGCCATGCACCCGCTCGGGGACGTTAACTCCCACAGGCAAGTACAACATATCACCATAGCCAAGTAGCTGTTCAGCGCCTCCCTGATCTAAAATGGTGCGTGAATCAATGCGCGATGACACCTGGAAGGCCATCCGAGAGGGAACGTTGGCTTTGATTAGACCTGTAATAACATCCACCGATGGGCGCTGGGTGGCGAGGATTAAGTGAATACCTGCCGCACGGGCTTTTTGAGCGATTCTGGCGATTAATTCTTCTACTTTTTTACCCACTATCATCATCATATCCGCAAATTCATCAATCACGATAACGATAGATGGCAAGTGACCTAAATGAGGTGCCTCCTCAGGTGACTCAGAAAACTCACCGTGGCTGGGCTTCCAAGTGGGATCAGCAATGGGCTCCCCTGCGGCGTTGGCCTCATCCACTTTGCGGTTATAACCGGCCAAGTTACGCACACCAAGTGCCGCCATTAATTTATAGCGGCGCTCCATTTCTGCGACCCCCCAGCGAAGCGCACTGGCAGCTTCCGTCATATCTGTTACCACAGGCGCTAGCAGATGCGGAATGCCATCATAAACAGCAAGTTCAAGCATCTTAGGGTCTATCATAATCAGACGCACTTCTTCGGGCGTTGCTTTAAATAAAATGGAAAGCAGCATGGCATTTAGGCCCACGGACTTACCCGAACCCGTGGTTCCCGCTACTAACAAGTGCGGCATCTTGCTGAGGTCTGCGATGACAGGGTTTCCGCTAATATCTTTACCAAGGGCAAAGGTGAGGGGCGATTTGGATTCCTTAAAAATTTTGCTATCTATGGCTTCAACAAAACGAATAATTTCACGTTTTTCATTGGGGATTTCGATACCCACTGTGGTGCGTCCAGGAATAACTTCAACCACGCGCACAGATATCACCGCCAACGAGCGCGCTAAATCTTGAGCCAAACCTGTAATGCGGCTTGCTTTAATGCCCGGCGCTGGCTGAATTTCAAAGCGCGTAATGACGGGCCCTGGCTGCACCGCCACCACGTCGGCGGAAACCTTAAAGTCGGCCAATTTGGCTTCTAGCAAGCGCGACATTTCTTCTAAATCACTTTCCGTAAAACCGCCATGGGCATCGGGGTCTGCTGCATCGAGTAGAGAGAAGGCAGGCAGTGCGCCCTCTCCTGCCTCAGCAAACATATCCGCTTGTGCTTTCTTGCTTGGTTTCGCCACAGGCGCTGGTGCTGAAAGCGGCTTGGCCACTTCTGTTTGGGGAACGGATGCAGGCTTACTGATGGTTTGGGTGTTTTTGCTAGCTGCCGCACGTGGGGACACTTTGGGTTTCTTAGCCTTTTCTTGGGCCTTTGCGGCTTTTATTTGCGCCTTATGTTCTTTTCTTTCTGTGTATTTAGTACGCAAGGTGGCAAACTTCTGAGGCATGTTTTGAATCAAATCTAAGACAAAAGCCCCGAGCTTCTCTGCCAACAAAATCCACGAAAGCCCAGTGAATAAAGTGACTCCCAGCAAGAACAGGGTAAACAGAATGAGTGTGCCACCAGTAATATTGAATGTGTTGAGCGAGTAAGCCCCAAGCTCCTGCCCCAATGCTCCCCCTGACTTGTTGGGCAAAAAACCAATGCCTGATTGCAAATGCACACTGAGTAAAGCTGTGCCTGCGCACATAATGAGTACAAAGCCGCTTAAACGAATAAAAAAGAGCGGCCAGCTTTTACCCGTTTTCATGCGCCTTTCGCGCAACACTTTTATTCCCCAATAAGCTACCAATAAAGGAAAGATATATGCAAAAAAACCAAAACCAGCTAATAATAAATCTGCTGCCAAAGCACCCGCTTTGCCGCCTGCGTTAGCAACCTGGCTAACACTGCTCAAGCTCGTCCAGCTCGGATCTTGAGGATGGTAAGAGAAAAGCGCTAGCAGTAAAAATGCAGATACGGCTATGGCGCCAAGCACAGCACCTTCAATAAGGCCACGCTGTAAATAAGCCACCCAAGCGGGTGTCTCAGTAGAAGTCTTTTTTGTCACCTTGAATTCACTCAAACAATGCTAGATAAGCGCCTGATTAAAAAGAAATATAATCTGTATTCTATGCAATAACTGCTTGCTAATACAGTTGCGCTGTCAGGTTTTACAAACCCGGTGCGAAGGAACAAGCACACATACTAACACGCTAAAAGCGCCGCATACCAACCAAACAAAATATTCTAATGCTTTGTTTTATTAGTGATGGCCAACATAGTAAGATGCCAAACCTAAAATTCAGCTAATCAGTTTATGGAGTCATTATGAGCACCCCACAACACCATCGCTTGATTGTGCTCGGTTCGGGCCCTGCAGGCTATACCGCTGCCATTTATGCCGCTCGTGCAAACCTCAACCCTGCGGTTATTACGGGCATGGAACCCGGCGGCCAGCTAACCACCACCACAGATGTTGAAAACTGGCCTGGCGATGCCACTGGGGTGCAAGGGCCAGAACTGATGCAACGTATGCAGCAGCACGCGGAAAACTTTGAAGCCAAGCTGATTTACGACCATATTCAGCAAGTGGATTTGTCCCAGCGCCCTTTTACCTTGGTTGGCGAGGTGGGGTGTTATCAGTGTGATGCGCTCATTATTGCCACGGGCGCTTCGGCGATGTATTTGGGTTTGCCCTCCGAAGAAAAATTTCTTGGGAAGGGGGTGTCAGCCTGTGCCACCTGCGACGGCTTCTTTTACAAAGGACAGGAAGTTGTTGTGGTTGGTGGTGGCAATACCGCGGTAGAGGAAGCTTTGTACCTCTCCAATATTGCCGAAAAAGTTTATCTTGTTCACCGTCGTGATAGCCTCCGAGCAGAAAAAATCCTTCAGGATCGTTTGCTTGCAAAAGAAAATATCGAGCCTATATGGCACCACACCTTGGAAGAGGTGCTTGGTGACGATTCGGGGGTTACCGGTGTACGCCTTAAGAGCACACTAACAGGTGAGGAACAAGAAGTTGCCGTCCATGGTGTGTTTATCGCCATTGGCCACAAACCTAACACCGATATCTTTGCCGAGCAGCTTGAAATGCATGATGGATACATCACCATTAAGAGCGGCTTGCAAGGTGGAGCCACAAGCACAAGCGTGCCTGGTGTTTTTGCGGCCGGCGATGTGGCCGATAACGTCTATCGTCAAGCGGTTACCTCAGCTGGCTTTGGGTGCATGGCGGCATTGGATGCAGAAAAGTATTTGGAAAGTCTAGAAAGCTAACTCATAGCGCCTAGCTAAAACAGCTAGGCGCTTGTTTTGCAGCACAATTAGCCCGTTTGTTTTGCACAACGACGCTATTTACGGCACAATCTAGCCTCCATTTCATGTTCATATTTAACGGTAAACAATATTCATGGCAAAAGAAGAGCAATTAGAGCTAGAAGGCGTAGTCACAGAAACCCTTCCTAACACAATGTTTCGGGTTAAGCTCGAAAACGATCATGAGATTATCGCCCACATTTCTGGCAAGATGCGCAAGCACTACATCCGCATTCTTACTGGCGATAGAGTAAAGGTTGAAATGTCCCCCTACGATTTAACCAAGGGTCGAATCACCTTCCGTATGAAATAAACTTTTTATATGCAGGCGCCGCCCGCCTGCATATTTCCTGCCCGAATTTACTGCGTTATTCTTATACTCTCTTGATTTGACTTATTTTACTTGACAGTCAACTGACTCTGGTGAAAGGTGTATGAATGCGTTTCCGCTAATCCTTATAACAATAATGAAGCCTCTAATGAGATAGTTTTACAAGGGGAGTAACATGGCAACGGGAAAAGTGAAGTGGTTCAGTAATACTAAGGGTTATGGGTTTATTCGCCCTGATGAAGGTGGCGATGACGTTTTTGTTCATCACTCTTACATCCAAATGGACGGTTACCGTAGCTTAAAAGCAGGTCAACGTGTGTCCTATGATCCACAGCTGGTGCAAAAGGGCTACCACGCCACCAACTTGGTTGTACTGAAAGAAGAACAGGACAACCCCGAATAAGATGGGCGCTTAGGCGCCTATTTTATGTGTTTATATTCTTTCATTTATCGTTCATGGCCCGTCTCATTTTATTTAACAAACCCTTCCGAGTACTTAGCCAATTCAGCCCAGAAGCAGGCAAACGTACCTTAGCCGAATTTATCAATCTACCTAACGTCTATCCCGCTGGCCGCTTGGATTGGGATTCTGAAGGTTTGCTTTTGCTGACGGATAACGGTGCCTTGCAACATCGCATTAGCCATCCAAAGTTTGCTGTGGAAAAAACTTATTTCGCTCAAGTGGAAGGCATCCCTGACGCAAAGGCTCTGCAGTTATTGGCTACTGGAGTCACCCTAAAAGATGGCATTACGCGGCCCGCAAAAGTGAGCGTCGCCGCCCCACCTTGGCTGTGGGACCGTCATCCCCCTATTCGCGAACGAAAAAACATTCCCACCACCTGGTTAAAACTTACTATCAGTGAAGGTAAAAACCGCCAAGTGAGGCGCATGACAGCGGCTGTGGGCCACCCCACCCTGCGCTTAATTCGCTTTAAAATTGGCCAATGGCATTTGCAACAATTAGCGCCCGGTGAGTGGCAAGAAATTTCTGTGCCCGCCCCAAGGCCTAGAAGCCATAACAACGCCGCAAGGCACAAACGCACCCCATAAAGCAGAGTGCTAAAACATGCCAAATCAGCTATCATTGCGGCGCAATTATTAAGAGGCCCTCATGAACAGATTTTCACCCCGCATTACCGTTGCTACTATTATCGAGCGTGACGAAAAGTTTTTAATGGTGCGCGAAGAAATCCAAGGCGAGCTGCGCTACAACCAGCCAGCTGGCCATGTGGAAGCTGGCGAGCAACTCAGCCAAGCTGCCTTTCGCGAGACCCTTGAGGAAACAGCTTGGCAGGTGGAGATCACCGCCTTTGTGGGCGTCTTTATTTTTCAAGCTGGCATTAACGGCCCCATTTATCATCGCTATTGCTTTGTGGGCGAACCAAAAAGCCATGATAAAAAACAACGCTTAGATGCTGATATATACGACACACAGTGGCTAACGTTTGACGAAATCAAAGCTGCCCGTGCGCAGCACCGAAGCCCCTTGGTTTTGCCCTGTTTAACCCAATATTTAGCAGGCAGGCGATTACCTTTAGATACCCTTTACGAGCACCCATGGCCTCTACAACAGAAATGACTCATCCCTTAAGCAAGGCCCCCCAAGACACGCGCATTATTTTAGGCATGTCTGGTGGTGTTGATTCCGCAGTGGCTGCAGCCCTATTACTTGAGCAAGGCTATCAAGTGGAAGGCCTGTTCATGAAAAATTGGGACGAAGACGACGGCACCGAGTACTGCACCGCCCAAGAGGATTTGCTTGATGCGATGCAAGTGGCTGGCGTGCTTGGCATTGAGTTGCACACTGCTAACTTCGCTAAGGAATATTGGGATCGTGTTTTTGAACACTTTTTAGAAGAATATCAAGCGGGCCGCACCCCAAACCCAGATATTCTTTGTAATAAAGAGATCAAGTTTAAAGCTTTTTTAGACCATGCACTGACCTTAGGGGCTGATGGCATCGCCACCGGCCATTATGCGCAGGTGCGTCATAACGCCAGCGCTAATGGTCATGCTCAATTGCTCCGCGGGCTAGATACCAGCAAAGATCAATCTTATTTTTTACATGCTGTGAGCGGCGAGAATTTTAACCGCACACTATTTCCTCTTGGCCGCTTAGAAAAGCCACATGTACGTGTAATAGCAGAACAAAAAGGTTTTGCTAATGCTAAAAAGAAAGACTCCACTGGCATTTGTTTTATCGGTGAACGCCGATTTAAAGATTTTTTGGAACGCTATCTCCCCGCGCAACCGGGCGAATTAACCGATGAAAACGGCAAAGTAATTGGTGAGCATCACGGCCTTATGTATTACACCTTAGGCCAGCGCCAAGGCTTAGGCATTGGTGGTTTGGCAAATGCCAGTGAAGCACCTTGGTATGTGGCCAAGAAAGATCTTGCTACCAACACCCTAGTGGCCGTACAAGGGCACGATCACCCTCTACTTTTCAGCCAATCTCTTACTACAGGCCCCGTTCATTGGATTGCAGGTGAAGCACCTGCTCTCCCCTTAAAAGCCACGGCCAAAACCCGTTACCGCCAAGCAGATCAAGCTTGCACCATTACTCAGCTCACAGAAAACACAGTGCGTGTTGAGTTTGACACGCCCCAGCGCGCAGTAACCCCAGGCCAGTCAGTGGTGTTTTATCAGGATGATGTGTGTTTAGGCGGTGCCGTTATTGAGGCAACCCATGACTGATTTTAGCCCCTTGCAACAAGAAGCCATTGCATTGAGCGCGCTATTTCAAGCTTGCTACCTGGTGGACAAAGTGGCCACCACAGGACAATGGGATGCTGATGCCGCGGCACCCTTGATTAGGGCCACCATTGAGCTCAACCCTGAGCATTTTGGTGATATTTATCCTGAGCTAAACCAGCTTCACCTAGGGCGTGACTTAATTAAGCAGCTCTTTACGCAACAAACCACCACCGCTGCCCACAAGCGCACTTTACAATATGCCATGACCGTTATTTACGTAAGTAAACAAGCACGTAAAAACACCTTGCTTATTAGCAACCTACAGCAGCGACTTAAAGCATTAGACGAGCAACAAGCCTTTTTTACTGATATCACTGGTCCTGAGTTAACTCGCCGATTATCTGGTATTTACAGTGACACCATTAGCACGCTGCCCAAACGTATTCGTGTACCTGGTAAGCCTGAGCACTTACAAAATGAGCTAGGCGCAGCACGCATTCGCACCTTGTTGCTCAGCGCCATCAGGGCTGCATTTTTGTGGCATCAGGTGGGCGGCCGCCAATGGCGCTTATTGTTTTCGAAGAAGCGGCTGGTGCAGGCCTTAGATATCATTCAATAACTTATTCATGTGGCGCTTTGCGCTTTATTAACCTTGGAGATCTAAACACATGTCTCAACAAATGGACCCTCTTTACGCAATTTCCCCTGTGGATGGCCGCTATGCTGGCCGCTGCGACAAATTACGCCAAATCACCAGCGAATACGGGTTAATTCGTAATCGTGTGCGCGTGGAAGTCGCGTGGTTAGAAACTCTCAGCAACCATCCTGAAATTGAAGAAGTTCCCCTGTTGAGCGCAGATGCGGCTTGGCCCTTACGCTGCATTGCCACTCGTTTTGACCTAGCAGCCGCACAACGCGTGAAAGAGATTGAGCGCACCACCAACCATGACGTAAAAGCGGTTGAGTACTACATTAAAGAAGCTTTGGCAGAAAACGAAGAACTCGCCAAGATTAGCGAGTTTGTGCACTTTGCCTGCACCTCAGAGGACATTAACAACCTTTCTTACAGCCTTATGTTAGCGGAAGCACGCGAGGAGCTGTTGCCGGTAATGGAGCGCATTATTTCGCACCTACGCCGCATGGCCCATCAACTTGCTGGTACACCCATGCTCTCACGCACTCACGGTCAAACCGCATCGCCCACCACAGTAGGTAAAGAGGTTGCTAACGTTGTGGCACGCTTAGAGCGCCAATACGAGCAGTTTGCGCAAGTCTCTTTGCTCGGCAAAATCAACGGTGCTGTGGGTAATTACAATGCTCACCTAGCGTCTTATCCAGAGGTAGATTGGCCTGCACTAGCGCAAAAATTTGTAGAAGATTTAGGGCTGACCTTCAACCCCTACACCACACAAATTGAGCCCCATGACTGCATTTCGGAGTACTTCCACACGCTCATGCGCTTCAATACCATTTTATTGGATTTTGACCGCGATATTTGGGGCTACATTTCCCTTGGTTACTTTAAGCAGCGCACCGTAGAGGGCGAAGTGGGTTCTTCCACCATGCCCCACAAGGTAAACCCCATCGACTTTGAAAACTCTGAAGGTAACTTAGGCTTGGCTAACGCCATTATGGGCCACCTCGCCGAAAAGCTACCGGTGTCCCGTTGGCAACGCGACCTTACCGACTCCACCGTGCTACGTAACGTGGGTGTGGGCTTGGGCCACAGCTTAATTGCCTACGAAGCGACTCTTAAAGGCCTTGGCAAACTTGAAGTAAACGAAGCGCGCCTCGCTGAAGATTTAGACGCTGCTTGGGAAGTGCTTGCAGAGCCGATTCAAACGGTCATGCGCCGTTATGGCATTGAAAAGCCCTATGAAAAGCTCAAAGATTTAACTCGCGGTAAAGCCATTACCCAAGAGCTTATTGCTGACTTTATTGATAAGTTAGAGATCCCCGAGGAAGCAAAAAACAACTTAAAAGCCCTAACCCCCGCCCTTTACACAGGGAATGCTGAAGCGCAGGCGAAGGCCGTTTAATATGCTACCTCGCTTTACATTGCCACTGGCTGCTGAGCTGTTTTTGCAACAATACTGGCAAAAGCAGCCATTGGTAATGCCACATGCTGCCACAGGATTAGAATGCCTGAGCCGTGAGCAATTATTTGCTCTTGCTGAGCGTGAAGATGTGGAATCGCGCTTAATTAAAGGCCGTGACGCGGGCCCTTGGGAACTGCAGTTTGGGCCCTTTAACACTTTGCCTAGCCCCACAGCAAACGATTGGACACTGCTGGTGCAATCCGTGGATTACTACCACAGCACGGCGGCTTTGTTGCTTGAGGATTTTAACTTTCTACCTAGCTGGCGCCATGAAGATATTATGGTGAGCTATGCGGCACAGGGCGGCAGCGTAGGACCGCACTTTGACCGCTACGATGTGTTTTTAATCCAAGCACAAGGTGAACGAGAGTGGCAATTAGGGCCCAAGTGCAACGAAAATACTCCGCGCCAAAGTACTGATGCCTTGGATTTAATTGCAGATATGCCCATAGAAAGCACGCACTTAATGAAGCCAGGCGATGTGCTTTATATTCCCCCCGGGGTTGCCCACTGGGGCGTTGCCGCAAGCGCAGATTGCATCACTTGGTCTGTGGGTTTTAGAGCACCGCGCCTAACGGATTTGCTGGCCCGACTCACAGACGAAACCCTGGCCGACAATGCATCTACGTTGTTTCAAGATTCACACCGCAAATTGGTTTCAGCGCCTGGTGCCCTCCACGAAAGCGATGTGGAACTGTTGCAGGAACAAGCGCTTTCCTTGTTGTCTAAGGACGCAGCTTATCGCGCTTTTGCCGAGCTACTAACAGAGCCAAGGCAATACCCGCACCATACCCATACGGATATTGACGCCATCAAGCGCCATTACCCTGACGCTTGTATGGTGCGCCAAGGCGGCGTAAGAATGCTTTGCACTCACGAAGGGCTATGGATAAATGGCGACTTATACCCTTTAAGCACAAGCTTAATCCCTTTTGCCACTTATCTTGCGCAACAACGTCTGTATACTACGGCGCAACTTGATAAGTATCTATGCAAAGAAACGGCCCCGTTGCTAAAAACGTGGCAAGAAGAAGGCTACCTCATCCTTCTTTAGCGAGGTTAACGATGAAATTTAGTATCAAAAAAACCACTTGGAATGCTGATGAAGCAGCACTAAAGCAAGTCCGCGAAGCTGTATTCATCAAAGAGCAGCGTGTACCTGCTGAACTAGAGTGGGATGATCAAGACCAAGATTCAGTCCATTTTTTAGCGCTGGACGAAGCCAACACTCCTATAGGGTGCATACGCTTGATGCCTAATGGCCAAATCAGCCGCTTATCAGTGCTCGAACAGCACCGCAACGGTGGCATTGGCAAGGCGCTGTTACTTGCTGCTTCCCAAGAAGCGAAAGCCATGGATATGAAAGAAATTTTCTTGCATGCGCAGACCCACGCCACGAGCTTTTATGAGGCCGCTGGGTTTACCGTAACGGGAGGTATCTTTTTAGAAGCTGATATCCCTCATCGGCAGATGTTTAAGCAGCTTTAGGTGTTTGCTCTAATGTGACCAACGTGTGGCGCATAGCAGGTTAAGAACTTATATAACTTTTGCTCAGCCACACATTACGTTAACGCAATAACTATGGCTTTATGTGCTGCTGCCGCTTAATAGCTATTTGGCAGCTAGCAAGAATGGCGTTTAGCATTTGTGCTGTTGGCATCATAACTCCACGCCAAGCTCATGCTGGACGTATCAGCGGATTCTAAACGGCGCAATGTCTCTCACTATAGATGTAACTATCATTATCCGCGCAGGCCAACATTCGAGAACAATAGGGCCTCCTCTCCGAGAGCTGTACTGAATAACAACAACCTAACATAATGATTTTAATATATTTATTATTTAACTTTAAAGATAATCATGCTTATTTTTGTCTTTCCCCCGTAGCAGCGTATAAATAAAACAAACAAAATTAACCACACCCATAGAAATAGCGGCAGCAACACCACACAAAATAGAACCAATAATTAAAAAACTCCATAACTCAATTTTGGACATGTCATCTACTCGTTTGTCCATTTCTAAACCAGCAAACAGCAGATAAAAATGGATTAGAACTGGGGTTATACATCCCACTAGAAGCGTCATAAACCCTATTCTAGTTTTGCTTATTTTTGTTTTCATTATCTAGGGCTGACAACCACATTGGTTGCTACCACTCCTTGTTGAAAGATAAGAAGAGTATACACTATTGATAATCCCATTTAATCCAAGATCAATAGCTCTAGCCTCTGCGGGGATCGGGCCATAAGTCGGCGGGCGAGGCAACATTCTTTGAGTTTGCCCAGGCCGCAAAATACCCGCCGTATAGGAAATACCAGGATCGGTCATTCGTTTAGGTGCTAAACGATTGCCAACACCACCCGTAAACACACCTAAAGCCGCACCAGTTATGCCAGACGAAACAACTTGTTGACGATTTATATTTTCAAAGCCACCGCTATTTATAGCTTGTTGAACGGCATTACCAGCAGCCGAACTACCACCCGCAAAAAATGCGGTTGCCCATGGGCCGGTACCAAACGTGGAAGCAAAACCAACTGATACACCGATGCCAAAACCAATTGCAATACTTTTAGTAGTGGCATTGCATTGTTGTGAAGCGTTATAAGCTCCAACAAAACCACCAATCAAACTACCTCCTACTTGCACCCAAGCACGACCATCAGGATCGTATCTTGTGTTGGGGTTGCCACCCACATACTCATACGTATTCAACCCTCCTTCTAAACCTATCGGATCCGATTGAATATATCGCCCGGTGGCAGGGTCATATATGCGGTAGTAGTTATAATGCAGCCCCGTTTCTGCATCAAAATACTGCCCAGGGAAACGTAGGTTAAACGTAATGGTGCTACTTGCGCTAACGCTAGCTTGCCCAAAAGGGCTGTAATCTGCTTGCCATACGCTATCACCTTGGGCATCGCTAATCACTTGCGGCGTATTTAAATGGTTGTTGTGAATATAATAAATATCAGCGTTGGATGTGTTGGCGTGAATTACCGCTAAAGGCTGATTTTCCAACCAAATGTATTCCACTTGCGTTTGGCCGTTGGCATCAAGCTCCGCTAGAAGCTGCCCCAGCGCATCGTAAATATAATAAGTAGTTTGGCCGCTGACGGTTTTACTCGTGCGTTGGTGTAAGGCGTTATAGCCATAGCTGGCACTGGCGCCTCCGCTAACATCAATTAAGCGATTATCGCGGTCGTAACTAAAGTTCAGATTGCCTTTGCTCAGCACATTGCCGTTAGCATCATAACTATAGCTTTGTGTGCTGCTACCGCTAATACCTAATAAACGGTTACTAGAAAGCTCTATTTGATAACTAGCAAGAATGGTGTTTAGTGTTTCACTGAGGCGGTTACTGTTGGCATCATAACTCCACGCTAAGCTCATGCTGGACGTGTCAGCGGATTCTAAACGGCGCAGCGGATCATATTGATAATCCCATTGCGTATTGCCTTCATGGGCGACTTCTACAATATCGTCATTACCGTTAAAGCTGTATTGGCGCGCTAATAATGGCGGATTAACACCATCGCTTACTTCTACGTTGGTTAAACGGTATTGGCTATCAACTATTTGATTAAGCGCCAAGCCATTGCCGTAAGTAAGTGCACTAATAGCACCAAAGGGTAAATAGCTGATATTGCTAGCAAGCGTTGTCGTTACACCGCCCAAAGTGGTACTAACGGCCGTAATATTGCCAGCATTATCACGAGTATAATTTACCACGCGGCCACTGGGGTAAGTGATAGATGCCAATACATCTGCATCATCGTAACTGTATTGGACGCTTTGGCAGATGCCGCCTAACAATTGACTTACGTTTGCTAACTCACCGCGCGCGGTGTAGCTGTAACTAATATTGGTATTGGGGCCGTTGATACCTGTTAGCCTGCCAATACCGTAGGCCGCATTAGGATCATCATAGCTTAGCGTAATGGTTTGGCTAGTGTCTTGAGGATCGCTGATTTCAATAAGGCGATTGAGTGCGTCATAGCTGTAGTCAGTTTGCTGCCCGTTGGCATCAAGCTGACTAGTGCGATTGCCTGCTTCGTCGTAAGTGTAAATTGTTGTGCCTGTATCAGGGCTAGTTTGTTCGACTAAGTCGCCATAAGCGTTATAAACGTATTGCGTACTGTTGCCGTTAGGGTCTTCCACTTCGGTAAGCTGGTCTTGATTGTCGTAGACATAAACGGTTTGCCCCTGTAAAGCATCGGTGGTTTGCGTTAGCCTATCTAGCGCATCAAAAGCATGAGCAGTAGCGTGGGCTTCGCCATCAATGCTCTGCACAGGGTTATTATTCAAATCGTAATCAAATTGCTGGCTGCCATTTAACCCCACCACCTCACGCAGGCGAGATAACGCATCGTATACTTGGGCGCGGCTATAACGCAGTGTCGCATTGCTATCCTTGATATGCTCTTCAATGCGATTGCCTGCGGCATCTAAGGTGTAATCAATACGATTACCTAAAGCATCTTCAATACCAATAAGGCGAGCGGCATCATCATAGTCGTAACTTAGTGTGGTTTGGTTGGCTAAAGTAATACTTGCCACATTACCAATAGCATCATAAGTATATTGCGTGCTTGCCCCTGCAGTAGTGCGTGAGATTAATCGCCCTAAATCGTCGTAATCCAAGGTGGTTAGCACGCCATTAGAATCGGTTAAACTTAATGGACGACCCAGCGCGTCATGCGCCGTGATTTCATTCACATGCCCTAGCGCATTGGTGACTTTCGTCAAATTACCTTGTACGTCATACTCATAACTGGTGATATCCAACACATCCGTGCGTGGCCCATCGGCCGTGGCTAATTGCCCTGGAATCAGGCCATATACCCCTGTGGCATCAGGATGATAGGTATAGGTCCAGTTACGATCTGCTTGTGCCGTGCTTATACCAACTACTACTAGCAATAAGCTGCCTAAAAAACGTATGCTCCAGTGTTTTATCATTGCGCTATTCCTCAATTAAGGCTGTGGGCTTATTGCTCGGTTTAGCAAACGTCCATTGGCATCATAGGTCATCTCTATTTTGCGCTGTGGCTCATTTATTAAGATAGGCAGGTGCAATGTTGCATGCCACTGCGTTGTAATAGTGCGTTCCTCTGGCGTGCCGCTGGCTTCAGTGCGGCTAATCTCCAAGCCTTGAGCATTGTATTGATACGTTGTGACTATGCCGCGTTCATTCGTCTTGCTGGCAAGTAAGCCGCGGCTATCGTAGCTATAACTTGAATTGCTAGCAGGGCAATTAGGGGCAGGCTCGCCGTCAATAGCAGTAATACGTTTTACACCATTAATCGTACTGTAGGAGTAGTGCGTTTCTCGCCCTAAGGCATTGGTTACGGTAGTTGAACCATCAGTGTTGTAACTAATATTTGTTTCATTTGCGCCATCGGCATAAACGCTTTTTGTGGCACGCCCTAGAGCGTCATATTCCCAAGTAACAAAGCGCACATTGCGTTCATCGGTAATACCCGTTAAAAAGCGTGGATAGCTAGTATTTTCGTAATGGAATTGACGTTCAAATGTTTGACCGTTAGCAAGCGTCTCCACGCTAGTTAAACGCGCTGTTGCATCATAGTTATAGGTGAATGATAAATTAGCCGTGCTTAGGGAAAGTGGTTGGTGGCGCTCGTCTTGGGTAAAGCTCAGTTGGTTACCAAAAGTATCCTCCACTTCTACATCGTCGTTAGCGCCATAAGTTAACTGGTGATATTGGCCATTAGCATTAGTGGTTCGCAGCAAGCGCCCCTGCCCATCGAATTCAAATACTTCCTGTTCAGCGCTAGTATATTGCCACCCTGAACTAAGCTGCTCCAATGCACCAAGCTCTGAGGGGCCTGGAGTAATAGTGCTACCGCTAATTGCAAAAGCTGATTCTCGACCATCCGCATGAATTAAAGTAACTAAGCTACTGCTAATACGTAGACGAGTTGAATAGGTGTGCCGCCAGTAACCATCCACACTGTTGTAATGGCGAGTAAAATGTAATGGATAAGGGCCACCGCCTCGGAAGTCTTCCTCTTGTTGAAATTTATTGCCAATTGCTGCATTAATTGGATTACCTTGGGTAGGGCTTGGTGCATCACATGATAAGGTTTCGGGTTTACCCTTATTCGCTCCTAAATTCACTTCTGGATCATATAATATTGTCATCGTATCGGAGCGACTACACCCTCCTACACTCCCCGATACTGCAAGAAAATTTAATCCTTCACGCAAAGTTATGGCGACCCCACGTGACTGCAAAAAGCTCACTGCTGCGGTAAAAGAACCAGAATAATTGAAGAAAGGAGCGCCATTAAGCGTTGCCGTAACAGTGCCTGAGTCGCCGTGCTGCGCGTCGGCTCCTCCCTGACCGTAAATAGTAATTCCACTAGAAGTTACTGTTGCGCCATCCTGTGGAGAGGTGAAGTTTAATGTACAACCAGCTTGGGCATAATTAAAAAAAACTTGTGCTGCCATTAAAGCACCAAAAAATGGTACCATTCGATATGCGCTTTTCATTTATGAGTTCCTTTTTTGAGTAAATCCATAAATCAGTTTTGCTATATCTTCTTGGCTAGTGGTACATGTTTTAAAAAAACATTTCAGTGACGCGTCTCTCGCTTTTGATCATTTAGCATATTTATTATTTGGAGCTTGTGCGCCATCACCCCATTAAGCTAAGGCAACTCTACTTCTACTTGCCACAACTCGTGGCCACTGAGCACATATTTTTCTTCAAAATCCGTTAGGGCTTGGCTTGCTTCTTGTAGAGGTAAAACCAAAGGCTCAACTTGGGCGTTAATGCGGGAGACGCTAAGCGCCACTGCCATTTCTTCCACATATAAGCGCCAGTTGCTGCGGCAATGCAAGATGCCACCAAGCGCTAACAGCTCACGCCAAGCGGGGTGTCCGTGCCAGCGGCGGCGCAGATGGGCAGATTTAGGCCAAGGGTTAGGATACAGCACATAGTGGCGCCACAACCGCCATTCATGAGCCGCCATCAAACGCCACAAATCAGCGGACTCGGCACGCAACAACAGAGCATTCTCGGGAAATTTAAAACGGCGACTACCGCGCTGCAAACGGTCAGCAGATTGATCCACCCCCACCACCAATGCCTCAGGATATTGTTGCGCTAATAAAAAGGTTGAACGCCCGGTGCCGCAACCCGTATCAAGCACCAAAGGTAACCCAGCGCCCCTTTGCTCACGCCATTGCGCTAGTTGCTTAAACGCCGCGCGGGTATGCTCAGCAATGGGCCCTTGCCACGGACGCTGTAAATGCTTTTCCACCGTTGGAATAAGGTTTTCATGCACACCCGTTTGGTTACTTTTTACCTCTTCGCTAACACCCAGCATTGTTCCCCCCTCCCGCTTAAACTGCACCTATAAAAAGACCCCAAAAAGTTTATTACCTTTTGGGGTCTACTTACATCTATAGCTACTCTAAAGTTTTAGAGGCTCCACACTAAGCCCACCAAAATTTCTTGGTCGCTTTTGCGCACATCATCAGCAGGCTTGCTGTTATGACGTAGCACATGGCTTACGCGTAAAGACAAGCGACTATTAATAGCGCTGGTTAAGCTTGTCTCAGCACGAGTAACCGAAGCACCATCTTCAAGTTCGCTGGTCACATCTTCACGGAACTGAGCGTTTTCAGTGAGTTGTAGCTTATAACGTAACGCCACTAATGCTACTGCATCTTTTTCAGTACGGCTTTTACCTTCCAACTCTGGCGTCCGATCCTCTAATTCACGAACACGGTATCCAGGACCGGCTTCAATATCTAAGCGGTGGCGTTCGTTATCAATAAATCGACGACCATAACCAAACGCATACGTGGTTTCATAGGTATAACCGCT
>DAHVSB010000154.1 GCA_027324795.1 Alcanivoracaceae bacterium | reverse complement strand
CGCTTCTTCTTCACCGAATCGGTGGACATCGATCCGAAAGCCGCGGCCAAGCATCTCTCGGGAAGCGGCGTGCAGATGCTCTCGCAGGTGCGCGAGCGTCTGGCGGCGCTGCCGGATTGGACCGCCGCCGATATCCATGCGGTGCTCGCTGATCTTGCCGCCGCGCTCACGGTTGGGCTTGGTAAGGTGGCCCAGCCGGTGCGGGTGGCGGTCACCGGGACCGCGGTCTCGCCCCCGATCGACGCCACACTGCAGCTGCTGGGGCGACAGCGGACCCTGGCGCGCCTGGATGCGGCGCTGCGCACCGCCGGCGCCGGCTGATTGCACCTGCGCGCGCGCCGCTTCTCGGATCGAGAGCGGATCGCGTTGGGGCGCCAGGGGGAGCCTTCGTGGATGGCTTGACAGCGCGGCGCGCCTTCCGTACCTTCGCGGCCCTCGCTCGTGGGGCCATAGCTCAGCTGGGAGAGCGCTTGCATGGCATGCAAGAGGTCGGCGGTTCG
>DAHVSB010000153.1 GCA_027324795.1 Alcanivoracaceae bacterium | reverse complement strand
GCTGGTAATCCAGAAGGCGCTGGCGGGCGAGGCGCTGCCGGTCTACGGCGACGGGAAAAACATCCGCGACTGGCTGTTCGTGGGTGACCACTGCAGCGCGATCCGCCGCGTACTCGACGCGGGCCGCGTGGGCGAAACCTACAACGTCGGCGGCAACGCCGAGCGCGAGAACATCGCCGTGGTGACCACCATCTGCGCCCTGCTCGACGCGCGCCAGCCGCTGGCCGACGGCCGCGCCCGCGCATCGCTGATCACCTACGTGAAGGACCGCCCCGGCCACGACCGCCGCTACGCGATCGACTCCGGCAAGCTGCAGGGCGAGCTGGGCTGGCAGCCCACGCACACCTTTGAAACCGGCATCGCGCAGACGGTGGACTGGTATCTGGCCAACCGGGCATGGAGTTCGCGCGTGCTCGATGGCAGCTACCGGCTGGAGCGCCTGGGATCATGAGCCCCGCCACCGCAAGCCACACGCAGAAAGGCATCATCCTGGCCGGCGGC
>DAHVSB010000152.1 GCA_027324795.1 Alcanivoracaceae bacterium | reverse complement strand
ACGGTCCCTACCAGTTCCCGGAAAAACTCATCCCGCTGACCATCCAGAAGGCGCTGCACGGCGAGCCGCTGCCGGTATACGGCGACGGCCGCAACGTGCGCGACTGGTTGTACGTGGGCGACCACTGCGCCGCCATCCGCCGCGTGCTGGAAGCCGGGCGCGTCGGCGAGACCTACAACGTCGGCGGCAACAGCGAGCGCGAAAACATCCAGGTGGTGCGCGCGATCTGCGCGCTGCTGGACCAACGCCGGCCGCTGGCCGACGGCAAGCGCCGCGAGACGCTGATCAGCTTCGTCAAGGACCGCCCCGGCCACGACCGCCGTTACGCCATCGACGCCGGCAAGATCCGCCGCGAGCTGGGCTGGCAACCGGCGTACGATTTCGAGAACGGCCTGGCGCACACGGTGGACTGGTATCTCGACCACCAGCCCTGGGTCGCGCGCGTGCTGGACGGCAGCTACCGCATGCAGCGCCTGGGTGGAGCAGCGGCATGAACACGGAAAACCGCAAGGGC
>DAHVSB010000151.1 GCA_027324795.1 Alcanivoracaceae bacterium | reverse complement strand
TCAGGTGACAGATGATAGGGCCGCGCCGCATTCACGCGCCGTAGTAGCCGCTGAACCAGCGTACGAAGCGGGCGATGCCGTCCTCGATGCCCACGCGCGGCTGCCAGCCGGTGGTCGCGCGCAGCGCCGAGACATCGGCCCAGGTGGCCTCGACATCGCCCGGCTGCATGGGCAGCAGATGTTTTTCCACCGTGCGGCCCAGCGCCCGTTCGAGCAGTTCGATGAAGCGCAGCAGTTCCACCGGCGCATCGCCGCCGATGTTGTAGATGCGGAACGGCGCGTCTGAGCGCGCCGGATGCGGGTGCAGCGGGTCGTAGGCGGGATCGGGCGCGGCCGGCCGGTCCAGCACCGCCAGCACGCCCTCGACGATGTCGTCGATGTAGGTGAAATCGCGCTGGTGCCGGCCGTGGTTGAACACTTGCAGCGGCTCGCCGCGCTGGATGCGCCGGGCGAACAGGATCGGCGACATGTCCGGTCGGCCCCACGGCCCGTACACGGTGAAAAAACGCAGGCCGG
>DAHVSB010000150.1 GCA_027324795.1 Alcanivoracaceae bacterium | reverse complement strand
TGGCGCTACTTGGCGGATCGGCTGGTCCCGTTTGAAACCGGATGAGCCCGGCTGGTCGAGCGCGACCGGTCGGGGCAGCCGGGCTGGCCTTTGGCCTCCGTGTGGGGGTGCCTCTCCCTCTGTCCTGTTACCTGAGAGTTTGGGCGGCCGGTACGAACTGGCTGCCTTGCCCCTTCGGTGGGCCGCTGCAACGGCCGCTCTCCAGTCGGCAAAATCATGTCGGGATCGCAGTAACGGAACCTGAGCGATTATGGGAGTTTGCGCCTTCGGCGGAGGGGAGCCCCTCTCTCTCCTGCGATGCGCGGGATAATAGCGTATGCGGCGGTGAATCGCGACCGCAGAGCCGCTAGACTGGCGGGCCGTTTCTGCCTGTGAACCTGTAAAAGAGGGTGCGATGTTTCTGGATGCCATGCCGGGCGGTTTTATTTATCCGCAGCCGGAAGATGATGAAGATACGCGCATCCTGGCGCATGTAAATCGCAAGGGCTGGCATAATCTGGCAGTGCCGCCGGCCGAG